>JAIEKC010000152.1:0-3467 GCA_029064505.1 Acetatifactor sp. | reverse complement strand
ATCAACGGTATACCGGAGGAGTATGCGGAGGTCATTGAGAAGGGGATCTTAGAAGGAAACATTACTTATGAGGAGTTAAAATCCGGTGACAAGGTAGTGATAGACAGGGTGTTGTTGTACTGGTATCCGGAACTGGAAGTGGGGACGAAACTGAATCTGATCATTCATGATGGGGAACGCAGTTATGAGAAGGAAATTGAGATCGCGGCGATCGGGGAATATGATCACGGGCTGATCAATTATCATTATCTCATAATGGCAAAGGAAGCGGCAGACCGACTGTGTGAGAATAATTCCACTCAGTTTTTCCATGTGATCGCGGAACAGGATTATGACCCGGAACTGGAAAAAGCCCTGGCGGAGATGGTAAAGTCATCCGGCAGACTGGAGATGAATACCTGGCAGGCAGAGTATGAGAACTGGAAAATATCCATGACTGTGGTCAGCGGGGCCTGTTATGCATTCCTTGGCATTCTGGCAGCTATCAGTGTGATGAATCTGATCAATACCATGATCAACAGTGTCCATGTGCGCAGGAAGGAATTGGGCATGATGCAGGCCATTGGAATGTCGGACCGTCAGCTCATGAAGATGCTCCAGCTGGAAGGGCTATTCTATACCTTCGGAACACTGTTGATCACAGTAGGGCTGGGAAGTCTTGCAGGCTATCCGCTGTTCCGGTATGCGAAGAGCAGCGGCATGTTCCAGATCACCACCTATCATTATCCCTGGGCGGCAGCAATCATCGTGTCTGTGGTTTTACTGCTTGTTCAGGCAGTGATGGCGCTGGCAATTGCCGGATCCGTGAAGAAGGTTCCGCTGATCGAAAGGATACGGTTCAGCGAATAAAGCTTTTTTCTATCATGCAGGTGTGCGGTTTGTCTTTATTATTTTTGTCATAATTTATTCCGATCAGCAGAATCTCACCAACGTATCCTTCCAGAGCCTGTGTATATTGCCTGTCCTTGATCTGCTGTATGGCAGCTGGGGCTGATCTGTCATATTTTAATTTTATGACCAGTGCAGGTTTTCGCGTATGCGGCAGCGGTAAAAAGACAATATCTGCAAAACCGCGTCCTGTTGGCAGCTCTCGGATCATTTTATAATCTTTTCTTGCACTGTAGTATGCGAGACAGATCGCACAGCTGAGAGAGTTTTCGTCGTTATATGTCAGTACAGAGGCACCTCTGTATGGGCCTGATCAAGTCCTTTAGCGACACTTTCTTCATCACATGTCAGAGTATCTTCGAGAAGCCTTTTCGATGCTTTTAAGACACTCATGACTTCCGGCCAGCCGCCCACACTCATGGCATTTTCAAATTCTTCAGCAATTTCTCTGTTGGGGATAAAGGCCTCTTGGGACGTGGAATCATAGGCGAGATACCCCAAATGGATCAGCAGCGTCGGTACATCATCCTTTGTTTTGAAGGTATACATATCATTCTGAAAGCTGCGTGTATTTACTTTTACGTATTCTCCGCCTAGCATTTGTATAATATCTGAACGCAGCCCGTCAAAATCCATATCCATATAAATTTTCAGGGCTTCGTAAGTTTCAGTGGAAGTCCAGTAATTTGAATGATCCTGGTGCCGCATTGCCTCAACTACAGACTTCGGATTGTATATATGGCAGAACTTTTTCAATCGGTATCCGTCATACCAGTTGCCTGTTTCGGCATCTGTCATATATGCAAGCGCAACAAAAGGCTGGTCTTTTAAGAGATCGCGGAGAAAATCGAGGTAATTCTTCTGCAGATTTTCTGCTTCCTGCCTTTCGCGCATTGCGCAGTCCCATTCATCGATCAAGAAGATAAATTGTCTGCCCGTTGCCGCGTATATCTGTTCTAAGATAACGACAAGGCCGGTTTCCTGTTCTGAAACAAATGTCCCGTATACTTTTCGTATATCCGCAATAACAACCTGTTCCAGATATTCTGTCAGCTGCTAACTGGAAGAAATCAACCACATATACCGTGCTGAGAAGGCTGTGTCAGAAAGGCATTCTGAAAAATGAAGGAGCTGTGGTGTCTTCTGTTATGAAAAAGGGGGAATACATGGCAAGATGCAGCGAGTAGATCGTGGAGGATACTTTTGAGGGGTCTCTTCCGCAGTTCGTGGCCGCTTTCATGAGTCGGAAGAAGCTGAGTCGTAAACAGATTGATGAGATTCAGAAGCTGATCGATGAATATAAAGGGTGATGATTTATGGAGTTAAGACTATTATTTTTGCAGATTCAGGTGGGAATTGCAGTGCTGATCATTCTGCTTATGCGGGTCGGAATGAGAAAGCTTCCCAGGGTGTATTCTTATATGCTCTGGCTGGTGGTGTTCGCGAGGCTGCTGTTTCCTGTGTTTTTTGAGAGCCGTTTTGGATGGATGCCTTCCACGGCCGAAGGAATACAGTGGCTGGAGGAGAATCTTGGCAGGATCCATTCAGCGGCTGAGAGACATAGCGCAGACAGTGGGGACGGGGTGACCATTGGAGGTGAAGATCATGCGTCCGGAGAGAAAATCGAAGTGAGCTCCGGTACAGATACGGGTTATATGACAGAAGGTGTGGCGGCGGATTCTCATACAGGATCCGGTCATATGCCTGAGGAGGCGGCAGAGGCAGGATCGAACGGAAACACAGATCAGGGAACCAAAGATGTAACGGGGACAGATTCGAATGCGGATACCCTTGGAATACCTCTGGTTTTATATGCTTTCATTCAGAATTTGGGAGCGTATCTTCAGGCTTACGCCTCCTGCTTCTACCACTTGTTTTCAGTTAGGCGAAATCGTTTTTTTCAGTCTCCCATATATTGGGAGCAAAAGAAGAGCAACCAACATACCGCTTAACACACTTGTCATGGAAGCGGCAATCAGTATCTGATCCGGCCCTGCCTCATATATCTTTTCGCCTATTGTAATAAGATTTATGGAAGTGCGAAAAACAGTAATCATATTGAAGAGTGTTACAGTGACTCCTGTAAGAATTGCTGTTACCATAGCCAACTTAACTGCATGCAACGCTTTTTCTACCTGTCCAACGGAAATGTCAGAATCAGGTATGACGCAATATTTAAACGCATATCCCAGTTCTTTAAATGAACCTGTACTCAACATAATGATCAAGAGCATACCGGTTATTGAAATAAGGCTCAAACCGTCAACATAAACTCGCAGATTCAAATGAGGAAACGGAGTCAGGTACTGCCAATGGATAAATACACTGAGAAAAATTATAATCCCACATTCTCCCATAAGCAGTGTAAATAACTTTACAAATTTTTGCCCTAATGAGAAGGAAACAGGTTTTCCATTCTTTTTATTTCCAGTCTTTATTTTTAAACACCTCCTCGTTTACTAAAACATATCAATCTTTTTAACAATGTACTATCCGATTTTCTGCTCAATTCATGGGCTTCACCTCCCCAGTACGCTCTAGAGCGTGTTTGAAAAATCTTCACCCGATCTGTCCATGAA
>JAIEKC010000151.1:0-4548 GCA_029064505.1 Acetatifactor sp. | reverse complement strand
ATACTGCCCCAGAGATACCGTGGTAAAGGCATCCGCATAATTCTGCAATGTGGGCGACAGGGTAAAGAAGGAAGGCACATGCTCCGCGTTGTAGGAACTGTAACTCTTTACGGAGGTCAGCACCATCCAGTAAAAGGGAAACAGCACCACCAACGCCCACAGGGTGAGCAGGACATAAAGGACCACATTTCCTGCCGTTTTCCGGGTGCGGGCGGATTTTTGAATTTTGATATAGTCCGGTTTATTTTCCATAGGATTCTCCATATATAACTGTTCGGGAACATACATATTTTCCGGGATATGCAGTCAACATTTTCTTTAGTAAATTGCCACCGCATCGTCTCCTTCCTTCGCCTTGCAGAGTGAAAATTTGTTCTGCGTGAAACATATAGGTAATTAAAGTGGATCGCACCAGGGCATCTCCTTCTGCCGGCTGTGAGTGGGACGCCGGGGATGCGGGATTGTTTCCGACGGCTCCGGAACAGTTATTTTCCTTTCAATGTTTAGGTGTAGTGTACATGCTTCCTGCTGACGAGCAGGTTGATACAGGTGATGGTCAGGACGATGGCGAACAGCAGGATCGCCGCCGCCGATGCGTAGGAGGGATAACCGCCGCTGTCGCCGTACAGCATGTCGTAGACATAACCCACAATGGTATTCATTTCCGCCGCATTCAGGTTTGTGCCGAACAGTGCCACCGCGTCGCTGTATGCCTTAAAGGCGCCGATGAATCCCGTGATGATCAGGTAGAAGACGGTGGGAGAGATCATAGGCAGGGTGATCTTTCTGAAAATACGGAACCTGGAGGTGCCGTCCACTCTGGCGGCGTTATAATATACCTGATTGACGGAAGCCAGGGCGCTGGTCAGGATCAGGATCTTAAAAGGCATGACCACCCAGACCGTGTAGAAGCACAGGACAAACATTTTCGCCCAGTAGGGACCGTCAATGAAGTCCACGGAACTGCCTCCGAGCCGGTTGATCAGCAGATTGACCAGGCCGTCCGAGTAGGCTGTCTTCTTGAACAGGATCATAAATACCAGTCCCACAGCCAGAGTGTTGGTGACATAGGGCAGGAAGTAGATCGTCTGGAACAGTTCCTTCAGTGGCCTGATGGAGCTCAGCGCCAGAGAGATCAGCAGCGCCAGCCCTGTGGAAAGGGGCACCGTAATGATCACCAGTATAAAAGTATTTTTCACCGCCTGTAAAAAGTAGGGGTCGTGCAGGACGTAGGAGTAATTATACATGCCCACGTCGTAAAAGGTCTGGGAGGCGGAGTTGTATCCCTCCTCAAAGGAATAGACAAATACGTCGATCAGAGGGTATATCATGAAAGCGCCCAGAAACAGGAACGCGGGCAGCAGATAGAGCCATCCCTTTAAATTTTGTTTTTCCATGTTGTGGTATCCTTTCTGATTTGAGTGCGGTTTGCGGTAAGTCCGGCTGCCTTTGGGAATTTACCGCTTACGCTTATTTATTTCTGTGGGCAATGAGCCGAGTGGGCATACCTGTATGCACATTTGACGAATGCCACGGGGGTTAAAGCGACGAGGCCTTCGATTTTGTTCAGTGGCTTATTTCTTCGATCGGCTTATGCGTTTTGTCTCAAAACGATAGAAAATTATCGGCTTACTGTTGCGTGGCTGGGAAAGGGATCCGCGCCCCCGTCTCTTTATGGAAAAGGAACAGCTTATGCGGCTTGACGGCAAAGCGGACGGTTTCGGAGGATGTATCCACTATGTTTTCCGCGTTGATGATGGAGCGGATGGAGGGAGCCTCGCAGCACTCGTGGGTGGAGACTACGCTGATGTCCCTTCCCATGACTTCGATACGGTTCAAGTGACAGCACAGAGGTCCGTCATTCTGCAGCAGGAAGCCCTCGGGACGGATACCCACGGAAACCGTCTGGTCGGGCACTCCTTTTACGGGCAGAACGGCATCTTTTCCGATATACAGGTTTTCGTTTTTTACAGTGCCCTGAAAGACATTGATGGGCGGGGTGCCCAGGAATTTTGCCACAAAGAGATTCACGGGATCATCGTATACTTCCTGGGGCCTGCCGATCTGCTGGACCACACCGTCCTTCATGACCACGATGATATCGGAGATGCTCATGGCCTCATCCTGATCATGGGTGACAAAGATGGTGGTGATCTGTGTCTGTTTCTGGATCCTTCTGATCTCCTCGCGGGTCTGCAGTCTCAGGCGGGCATCCAGATTGGAGAGAGGCTCGTCCAGCAGGAGGACCCGGGGCATTTTCACCAGAGCCCGGGCGATCGCCACACGCTGCTGCTGACCGCCGGAAAGCTCGCTGGGTTTGCGGTCCATCAGCTCCTCGATCTGCACCAGTTTTGCCGCCTCAAGAGCACGCTCATCCATCTGGGATTTCGTCAGCTTGTCCGCCCCGCGCAGATTTTCCAGGGGAAAGGTGATGTTCTTTTTCACCGTCAGATGGGGATAGAGAGCATAATTCTGGAACACCAGTCCCACGCCCCTGTGCTCGGGGGCCAGGCCGGTGACATCGTCCTCACCGAACAGGATCCTGCCGTCAGTGGGCTTCTGCAGGCCGCAGATCAGGTTCAGGGTGGTACTCTTACCACAGCCGGAGGGGCCCAGCAGTCCTACCAGTTTACCGTCGGGAATCTCGAAATCAAAATCATTTACGGCAATTACCTCTGCAGGGCTTTTTTTATTGCGGCTGGGAAATTTTTTGGTCAGATGTTCTAATACTATTTTCATGGCTTCCTCCTGAATGGTTGCTTTGATGGCAATAATGCCGTTTGCGGCAGGGCGTTTTATACTACTGTACCGGCACATTCATATTTCGCCAAATAACTTGTCTGAATTTACGTCTGCCAAGAGCATTAGTTCTATGGCAGCTTCACTCAGTCGGAGCTACGGTCTGATACATGGAAGAAATTCCGTTCATTCTACAGATACGGATTCTTCAGGCATTGAATGTGCATTTCCGGTTTCCTTATCATTTATATATCATATGCGTGCTTCAGATCGCTGGAAATATGATCAAGGTCAGGATATATAAAGCTCTCCGTAATACCGAATACCCGCAGGCTGTCGATAAAGTATTTCTTCCGGTCACGGGGGATGATGATCTTATACAGAGTATTCTCGTCGCAGATATCTTCTAAACGCCGCAGGGAGTTGTGGATGGTAAAGCTTGCCTGCTGATAGTACATACGCAGATTGTTCTCCGTGGAGTGGCAGGCGAGGATCTTGTCCCGCAGCGCCGGGTTGTGATGGGAATGTTTAAAGGCGGGCAGCAGCATTTCCTGACTGGTGTCCGCGTCTATGGGGTAGATACAGCGGCCGAAGCCTTCCTGTTCGTTGAAAAGATCCGGTGCCAGCACCCAGATGCCCGCGTCCTTGTCGGCGGTGTCCATATAGGTCTCCGTGGCGAAGAAGGAGGCGATCAGGGGGGACTGGCTCCAGTCCAGCATTCTGGTGGGCAGACCGTAGTGCTGCATCAGGGATACCCATGCCGCATAATTATGTTTTTCCGGTGCATTTGTCAGGATCTGCTTGGCGCGGATATAGAAATCGTTTGTGATATATCGTTCGGCATCCAGCCGCTTCTGGCTCCGCTGGATCGAGGGAATCAGCGAGAGACCCGCATCTTCTACTCCCCGGTACCACAGCCGCAGGCCGTGCTTCTGGTACAGACCATTGACGAACTGGAGCAGTTCGTCAATGGTACGGACTTCTTCAATGATCATGTGGTTTTCCTTCTTAATCTTATTTTACTTCCGGTTGGAGGACAGGCGAATGCTGTTAAACAGACATCCGGTTTATTTTCACAATTTTGATTATAGGAGATTTTGGGGTGAGACGCAAGGGGGTGATGGGATTTTGGGGGGTGTTGACTTCCGGATGGTAGATTGCTAATATAGAAACATAGTAGTTTTGATAAAATCCGGGAGATGCTATCCATGTCAAATGATAAAATGATTCAACTTCAACAGGGCCTTAATGCAGCTTTTATCAATGCGGATTTGGCTTCAAATCTGGCATATAAACCACAGTTCATATCGAATAATTATAAAGAAGGGCGAAAAGTACTCTCATCTGTCGAAGATGAGCTCTTGACTTGTGAAGAGTTTTCCATCAGTGTTGCCTTTATTACAATGAGCGGAATAACACCATTGCTGTCCATACTGAAAGAGCTGGAAGACAGGAACATTCCGGGGAAAATACTGACGACAGATTATTTGAATTTCAGCGAGCCTAAAGCATTGCAGAAATTGGCTGAATTAAGGAATATTGAGCTGAAAATGTATCAGGCAGAGGAGGCTCATAAGGGGTTTCATACCAAAGGGTATATATTTAAAAAAGAAGAAATTTACCGTATTATTGTAGGCAGTTCCAATATGACAATGAGTGCGCTTACAACAAATAAAGAATGGAATACCAAAATTGTCTCCACAGAGAATGGAGAATATGTGCTGGATATAGTGGCAGAATTTGAGGACTTGTGGGATTCACTATACGCGCAGGAGTATGAGGACTTTATTGAGCAATACAAGATAAGAT
>JAIEKC010000150.1:0-1482 GCA_029064505.1 Acetatifactor sp. | reverse complement strand
ATGACGAACTGGTGATGGACACCTTCCTCTTAAAATTACAGGCTATGGATTATATTATAAAGGACAGCGACAATCTTCGTTCCCAGATCGCAGAGACCCTGTGCACCGTGGAATCACGCTATCACCATTCCGCCGAAAGGCTGACCGCTCCCCGCATCCGCCTTGATACCGGAAGTTCCTGCCACTTTGTCAGAAGGGATGATATCTATTTCGTGGAATCGGCAAAAAATATGCACAAGCTCTTCGTACACCTGCGCTCGGAGGTTTTTACCATTTCCATGTCATTAAAGGATATCGCGGAACAGCTTGGGGACGGCTTCATTCTCTGCAGACGGGGCTGTCTGGTCAATCCCCTGCATGTGGACAGAATGAACCGGGGTACCAGAGAGATCGTCCTGGACAATGAGAAAAGGTGCCGCTGCTCCTACAGAGAATGGAGCGTTCTGACGGAAAGAATTTCAGACCGCAAAGCGACAGGAAAGGTATGAGCCAAATACTGTCCGGCCTCCAGGACTGTCCTGGAGGCCGGACTGTCCTGGAGCGTATTTGAAAACTGCTTTCTGACAGATATTCATCACAATTCAATCTCTATGTATTCAAACAATAATTGATAATAAATATGATCCACAGATGAACCGGATAAAAAAAGTAGAAAAACATCTTCGACAAACGATTCTTCGGTCCTCTCTTTCCATTGTACAAACAGATGATCGGAAACACCAGAAAGTAAAACACTTCACTTCTAAAGAAAATTGCGATCAATTCAATCAAAAGACAGGACATATAAAATCGTACTTTATTATCTCGAAAGAAATAGGTGCAAATGAAAAACGGGGTTAACACCACTCCCCATTCGCAATACAAAAATGCCGTGATCCAACTCATAATAGTCAGAAAATACATTGACATTTTCTGTATCCGCACACGATCCCTGCTCCATATGATCAGCGAAACTCCAAATACCAGAAAGAACAATGTCAGGAAAATGTCATTTGTGATCAGAAAACTTCCGTCAGTTCTATCAATGGAATGAACATAAAGCCAGCGGGAATGATTTGAGATCAGGAACCCTTTATCAACTCCGGTTACGGCATGGGTTATAAAATAAAAATTAATTATTCTGTTTCCGAATTCCATTATCAGGGCTGCTGCGAGCAAGCGTATATTATATTTTTTAAGATTTCTCGTATGGATGATACCCTCCACTGCAAAATATGCAAATGCCGGTGCCACACCCCTTGACATGATATGGAATACCGTACACAGCCCATCTGGAAGCACTCCCTTAATATTCGATAAATGATCTAATACCATAAGGACAACTAACAGACATTTTAGCTGTAATTCGTTTAGCACTGCTGCTCTTTTCATTCCCTGTCTCCCATCTGAAATTATATACTCCCACATGATTCCGCAACGCGGAATGTCAATTTCACGCCATCCGATTTCTGTATATTTGGAGAATAACATACATTTTCATAC
>JAIEKC010000015.1:0-3233 GCA_029064505.1 Acetatifactor sp. | reverse complement strand
ATTATGAAGTATGGAAAAATATATATGAGGAGTTCTATGGCATTCCGCTGGTGTATACAACGGAAGAGGCTGTGGACATGTGAGGGCGATCCGCCTGCCAATGTGGCGGGATGTGAATGGCATGAACGGTCACGGGTGAGGGCGTATCCGGTTTACAGGTTTGAACAGGCGGCAGGACTGCGGATGAGGAGCAGTGGACGAAGAGGAGTCCGGGAAGGGTATGGAGAGCGGAAAATATGGGAAAACGCGGATCAGGTGAAAGAGAGGTCATCTATTACAGTGACGAGTTAAACGACGAGTTCTCCCGGGCGCAGATCACCCCCAGAGTGGTGGACCGGCATTTCCGCTATTTTCATGGCCGGCTGTGGGACATCTGTTCGCTGATCGCACAGAACATACTCAGCATGCCCGTCAAATATCTGTATGCGAAGCTGAAATTCCGGATCCGGTTCGTGGGAAGGAAAAAGCTGAGAGCTTACAGGAAAGACGGTTATTTTATCTATGGAAATCACACCCAGCCCTTTGCGGATACGTTCATTCCCAGCCTGGGGAATTACCCAAAGAGGAATTTCTTCATCGTGAATCCGGAAAACATTTCCATGCCGGGGCTGGGGAAACTGGTGGAGATGCTGGGGGCGATTCCCATTCCCTGTGACATGGACGGCATGAAGAATTTTATCAGGTCCGTGGAGGATAAGGCAGAACGGAATTATTCCGTGACAATCTATCCGGAAGCCCATATCTGGCCCTACTATACCGGGATACGGCCTTTTAAGGCAGTTTCATTCCGATACCCGGTGAAGCTGGAATGCCCCGTGTTTGCGGTGACCAACACCTATCACGGGAGGGGAAGGAAAGGTGAAAAAGTGCAGATCGTCACTTACATTGACGGTCCCTTTTTTCCCGATAAGACCCTGAACCCCGGAGAGGCGCGGCAGAAGCTCCGGGATCAGGTGTATGAGTGTATGGTGGAACGCAGCAAATGCAGTGACTGTGAACATATTGAGTACCGCAGGAGGGAAGACACGTAGGAAGTCTTCCTTTTTTTGGTGCGGATGTGATCCTTTCGAACCCGCACAGGAACTCCATACGGTCACGGATAAAAAACCTCTTACCGCTCTTTTTTTACCTGTTGCGCCAAATCTGTTTACTCTTTTCGGGCTTTATGTGTATACTTGTTACAGAGATGAGGAACTTATTTTGAATCGTTTCCGGGGAGAACACATATGAGGGTAAAGATCGAGATGGTAAGCGGTCTGCCGGAGGCGGAAGTGCTGATCCGCTGCGGGCAGCTGGATGAGAGCATTGTAATGCTGCAGAACTACATTATGGAACAGGGAGACAGCAGGCGATGCCTGCCCCTCAGCCGTGGGGATACGGAGTACTACGTGCCCATGGAAAAAATCTATTTCTTTGAGACAGAGGGAAAAGAGATATATGCCCATACGGCGGAGCAGTTCTTTGAATGCCGCTATAAGCTGTATGAGCTGGAAGAGCTTCTGCCAGGCGGATTTATGAGAATATCCAAGTCTACGATAGCGAATCTGGATTACATTTACTCTATTACCAGAAATCTGACGGCCTCCAGTGTGGCGGAGTTTCAGGGGAGCAACAAGAGCGTCATGGTGTCAAGAAGCTATTACAAGGCGGTGCTGGAGCGGCTGCGGGAGAGGCGGCTGAGAGTATGAGACGGAAGAGGGAGTTGGTAAAGGCTTACAGGAGCAGGAAGGAGATATAATTATGAAGAGAACAGGAAAGATATTATGGGGGCTGGGATTTCTGCTGGCGGCATGTCTGCTCGTTATCGGGAACTTATGCGGCATCCGGGCGCTGGAAATTCTGATCATGCTGGCGATGCTGGTCCTTTTTATCACAGGGCTGATACACAGAAATTTCATATTGATCCTGCTTTCGGCAGCAGTGATATTGGTTTTAAACGGCGACAGGCTGGGCTTGCCCGAGATTAGCACATGGACCGTTCTGGCAGCGGCGCTTTTGGGCGGCATTGGACTGAATGTACTGTTTCCCCGCAGGAGAAAGCAGTGTATGAAGCCGAAAAATGTCTATGAAAAGTGCGGCGGATCAAGTGGCACATGCGGTTCTCGGAGCGGAGGTCACAGAATGGGCGTGGAGGAGATCGTGCAGACGGATTCGAAGCAGGAAGTGCGTCTGGAAAACAATTTTGGGCAGACGGTAAAATACCTTACCGGTGAACTGCCCGGGCAGGTGCGTCTGGAAAACAACTTTGGCAGCATGACCGTCTATTTTGACACAGCCACAGGGAGCAATCATGCCGGCTGTGTGCATGCACAGGCATCTTTCGGTAATATCATACTCAATATACCTGCGGCGTGGAACGTGATCATCAGGGAGCAGACCGTCTTCGGCAGCATCAGGGAGAAGGGCCAATGCGATCCTGACGGGGCAGTCACTCTGGAGATCAGGGCGGAGGCATCCTTTGGGGAAATCGAAATACGATATATTTAGAAAAAAAGTGCGGATAAAATATTATCCAAAACTTGATAAAAACGGAGATTTGGGATAAAATATTATCTATGAGTGTATATTATTTTCTTAAGTCTCCAAACGAAGTAAATATGGAAATTGCGGCGAGAATGAGAGAGAGGAGAAAGGAGAAGAAATTAACGCAGGTTCAGCTGGGTGAACGGGCAGATGTCAGCCTGGGATCGCTCAAGAGATTTGAACGCACGGGAGAGATATCATTATCCTCACTGATCAAACTCGCATTTGCCCTGGGCTGTGAGGGTGATTTCGACAGATTGTTTTCCAGAAAAGGCTATTCATCCATTCAGGAGGTGATCGATGAACAATTATAAAGTGCTTCATGTACTTTTGGAAGAGAAAAAGGTCGGGACTCTGGCCATGGCAAAAAACCATCTGGTCGCATTTGAATATGACAACGAGTGGCTGAATACGGGATTTTCCATCAGTCCCTTTTCACTGCCGTTGGAAAAAGGAGTGTTTCTTCCCAAAGGATATGAACCTTTCGGCGGACTTTTTGGCGTCTTTGCAGACAGTCTTCCCGACGGATGGGGGCGTCTGCTTGTGGATCGGTTGTTCCTGAGAGAGCATATCGATCCTTCGGAGGTCGATAGCCTGAACAGACTGGCAATCGTCGGGACAACAGGCATGGGTGCGTTGGTTTATCAGCCGGAGCTTCAGTTAAATACCGGCATGGAGGATATGTCGCTGGATCAGATTGCGGAGGAATG
>JAIEKC010000149.1:0-2772 GCA_029064505.1 Acetatifactor sp. | reverse complement strand
GTCTATATGTATGTGATTGTAGTGCAGATGCACTTCCTTTGTCAAGCAGAAAATTCCTGTTCCTTTCTGTTCCTTTCTTTTTACCGCCGCACTGTAGTGTGCTCCTTCAAAGCAACACACCACTGTCTTTCCAGGCTCTATCAGAAAAATACACTCCCCTTATGCAGTGAAATGATCAGATCTACTCAATATTTCTCGCTGTCCGGGAGACATCAGAAGCTGTGATCTCTCCCATCCAATCTACAATTCCATTATCCTCAAAGAAAGTGATCTCCGGCTGCATTTCACTGTTGTACCCACGAAACAGATACACCTTTCCGTCACAGATATTAAGCCGAAACGCATAACTATGCCCATACTTTTCCATAAAAGACATTTGAATGCTGCTTCCCTGTGTATACTGCTCTCCGTTATTCTCCCGGTACCACTGTCTCAGCATCTCCAGCGTATCCCGGTCGGATACCGGGGTCATTTCGCGGCATAGTTCCAATAGTTCCTTCCTCTCTTCTCCGGTCAGCTCCATTCGCCCCTCCTTCTCCCCGGAATCGGCGTCCCTCCAAAATATTTTAATGAATCCCGGTTCCTCCCTCCACAGGGAAGATACAATCAGGTCGGTATGAGCCCTATAACCTGCCACAATAACCGCAGGCATCAACAACGCTCCCACCAGTACAAGAATTTTTGTTTTCACCGATTTATCACAGAGAGACAATACCACCCCCGCCACTACAGCAAGCATGGGCAAAAATACCATAAGCTGTCCCCACGTGCGAGGTTGGTTCAAATTGGTCATATAGGGATTCGAAAAGTGGAACAGCCACCTGTCAGGCCTATCCGCGTAATGTACCCCTGCGGCATAACAAATGCACACCGCAATCACCCAGAAGATCGTCCAGTCCTTCCTGCCGCGTATCCGGAATTTATTCCAATCTATTTTATGAATCAGATCTCTCATTGCACCGTTCCTCCAATCTCTTCCGCCCTTTCACTGCTGTCCGGTTCCGTCATGATCACATCCGCCTCTTCATATTGCCGGATAATCTGTGCAAATTCCTCAGAGATATGATAAGTCCTTCCCCGTTCCGTCGCCAGATACTGCTTTTCGTAATTGACTCTGCAGACGCAGACACGCATGTAACCAAAATATATTTCCAGAGGCAGTTCCTTCTCATAATCCCTCACCACTTCCGTCTTTTCCAGTTCGCTGTAAAAATACTCTCTCGCCAGCTGTTCTGCCTCTCCTTCGATACCGCTTCCTCTTCCCCGGGAATTATACACAAAAAAATGCGGTTCTCCTTTCAGATCTTCATTGTCCAATATCGCCCTGGCATTGACCAGGTAAGACGCTCCGATGACGAGCAGGATGATCCCGCACCAGACAGCTGCGAACTTTACAAAGCGCTGCATGGTAAAAACCCGTTTATCTCCTGTAAAATAGGCCAATGTTCCATAAATTGCCCCACCGATCAAGACAGTAGTACAGATTTCCGCCATAAAAGTGGCAATGAGACTGTGAGGAAAAAATTCCGTGAAATACCAATACCACTCCTTCTGTCTGTTCGGCATCATCTGTGCCCCGTCAGTGCCAATGACAAAAACATAGATTGCCTCGCTGATCTTATAGGGAATCGCCAGTATCAGTTTTATGGGGAAAAAGCTGACCTGCACATAAGTACGGCTGTATGCCCCCATGACAAACCCCACAATGGTAAATACGGCAATGCGGAGACTTCCTGCCTTAAACTTGGATACCCTTTCCTTCAATTTCCTGTCGTCTCCCTGCCAGACCACCTCAGGAATTTCTATCTTTTTCTGTTCTCTCATCATTTGAAATATCCTTTCTAAAGGCTGATATGCCGTCTCATTCCTCGCCCTAAACTCCCGTCATACAGAAATTCAGGAAGTTCTTTGCAAAACGGGGATAATTAAGACGCTAACCTTCATATATCCTGCGAAATTTTTGGCGTGCCCTGTAGATACGGCTTTTGACCACCTCCGGAGTAAAATCCATGATCCGGCCGATTTCCTCGTAAGAGAGCTCCTGAAAATCCCGCAGCAGTAAAATTGTTCTCTCCTGTTCACTCAGACACATAAGACTCTGACGTATCTTCTCCGCCTTCTCCTTTTTCAAAGCTTCTTCCTCCGGCTGTCCACGGTGTTCATCCGGTATCCGCTCCCATTCCTGCTCCTCCAGAAGGAGGGGCTGTTTCTTTCCCGCATAGCTCAAGAACACATTTCTGGCAATACGAAGCCCCCATGTGCGCACACTTGCCTCCCCTCTGAATTTGTCCAAATGCAGGAACATTCGCAGAAACACCTCCTGGCTTAAATCTTCCGCCAAAATTACATCTTTTGTCATATAGACCAGATACCCATAGACGGAATCCCTGCACTGTTCATAAGCAACCGCAAATTTCATTGTTCCTCTCAATCTGCCGCACGGACGGCATATCCGGATCTGTAACGGTTCAGATCCGGACATTTTCTCTGTCTGTACAAACCGGCTGTTCCAACCCTTCATACTAACAGACTCCTGTAACAGGAAAAAGTTACGGGAAAATAGAAATATTCCCGTAACTCTTATGTGCTGTAACAGAAATTCACATCAAATTATCCTAAATCATATACGGTTTTCATTTACATTAAAACGTAGAACAAAACGGATCATGGTCTCACCGGTCCAAAATATATTGCCGTTTCAACTCCAACAGACTCTGCAACTGCTTTAAAATATAGAAGAGAATAGCTCTCGCCTCAAATTCTTCCCTGTTC
>JAIEKC010000148.1:0-4089 GCA_029064505.1 Acetatifactor sp. | reverse complement strand
ATACAGGGCGCTGTTTTCATAACGTGGAGATGAGATTCCGTGAGATCGGATTTGACGGTTATGTGTGCGGCTGCGGACTTAATATATATTGTGACGGGCAGGAGCTGCTGCATGTGCCCATGGCCCGTTCGGTAAAGGAAGAGATACTGGCGCAGGCCAGGCTTACCGGAGTCGAGATTCTGTTTGAATCGCGTACGGGAGTGGCATATGATCTGATCAGGCCGCTGCAAAGTGAAGGGGCGATCCGCCAATATCAGTGCTTTGTAGACAGAGGGTACGATCTGAGCATTGATCCGGGTCAGCCTGATTTCGTCGCCGACAAATTCGTGATCTGGTTTCATGAGCCGGAACAGCTGAAACAATTCAGAAAGGTCAGTGACAACTATTTTACCTGTATCGACAGGGGAGGTTATTTCCGTGAGTTTGTTCCCTATGGATATTCTAAGGCTACCGGACTGCAGTTTGTACTGGATTATTATGGTCTTTCGGCGGAAGATGCCTATGGTTTTGGCGACAGCAACAATGACCTTGCCATGTTGGAATATCTGAGAAACAGTGTGGTCATGGGAAGCACAGCGCCGAAGGAACTTTTGGCGTGCGCCTCTTTTGTGACGGAGCCGGCAAGCCGTAACGGTCTTTATCATGCGCTGGAGCAGCTGGGCTTTTTGGGATAGACTCAGAGACGCGGCAGAGCGGAGGCAACCGGCACACCAGTAACAGGGATTCATTTTCAGGAAGGGAATCATGTAAATAATGAAGAGATTCAAAGCAGCCATTCCGTATATTATAGCAGTCCTCACTTGTCTGTTCGTATCATTCCCGGCGGCATCCAACAGTATCGTGCTGGATGAAGCTTATTCCGTAGGGCTTGTCCGGGGAAGCGTTTCCGGTATAATTCGGGGAGCGGCGGAAGATGTTCACCCGCCTTTATACTATTTAATGCTAAAGGTATCTGAATTTTTTGGTGGTGAATCTTTATTAAAATACAGACTTGTGACAGCGTTGGGGACGTATTTGAATGTGCTTTTGCTGGGAGCTGTCCTGATCAGAAGACGCTGGGGATGCAGGGTATCGGTATTGTATAGCCTATGGTTCGGTATGACTTACGGAACACTTGAAAAGTCAACTTTTTTGAGAATGTATACGTGGGGTGCCTTCTTTGTCACAGCGTCAGCACTGTTTTTATTTTTCTATTATGAGAAGAACAGAAAAAGGGATATACTTGTGGGAAGCATTATGACTCTGGCGGCAATGTATACCCATTACTATGCGGTGATCTCTGTTTTTTTAATGTGGGTTATTTTACTTTTGCTTACTTTGATAAAAAAGAGAAAACAGACAGGGATTGTTCTTACCGGCGGTGCTTTGGTAACAGTCGGATACCTGCCATGGCTGAATATACTGCTTTCACAGAGCAGACGTGTGGCGGAGAGTTATTGGATGACAGACTTTAACTGGGATGAATGGCGACTGGTTCCTGCGGCTTTGATGGAATCCTCGGATGAGGCGTTTAACGGAACTGGTATGGTGCTTTATTCCTTTTTGATCTTATTGCTGTTTCTGGCCCTGATCAAAAGAAGGTGGGATGCGCTCACATGTGTAGTGATCTTTGGGGGTACCATGCTTGCAGGGGCACTTTTTTCACTTTTTGTCACACCTGTGTGGGCCACCCGGTATATGTACGTTGACTGGGGATTGATGGCGCTTTTTGCCGCCATAACAGCGGGAGAAGTGACAAGCGCTTTCTCCGACATTTCACAGGGATTATTGGTACTGGTCCTGGCAATAGTAGGGGGAATATCTGCCGGGACTATGATGATGGATGAGACTATGAGCAGCACTGCGGACGAGTGGGTTGCTTTTCTGGCGGATAATGTCGATGAAAGTGCCTGCATGATCGTAGACGATCCCAGTGAACATGATGTCGTCTTCCGCTTTTATTTGCCGGATGCCAATTTTATTTTTACGGAGGAGCTGCTCCGACAAGATACAGAAGAGGGATTGAGGACATTTCTGTCGGAGAGTGCAGGACATCAGATATGGTATGTGATAGATTACAGGCAACAGAAAATAGGAACGGAAAAAATGCAGGCCTGCCTGGAAGAGCTGGGGTATACTGTTGAAGCGGCCGGTTCTTTCACAATCGAACATAAATCATTGGAGGTATTTAAAGTAGAGGTGACGGAACATGAGGGATAAGATAAAAAAGGGACTGTTACTGTCAGTGATCGGATTTCTCTTTGGAGTCATATTTACCGGTATCGTGTATCGTTTTTTTCCGCAGTATTTGTGTTATGCCGTTTATGGCGTAAGTGAGAGCGACCTGTATCAGAAGGAGGAGCTGGAGATGCGGCCGGGCATGCAGTTGACGGAATGTTTTGTCCCACAGAACAGATATCTGATGAAGATAAGCGTCGGAGCTGTAAGAGGTGACAGTGACGGCGTGCTGATCGGAATTTTGTCGGACGGGCAGGGAAAGGTTCTGGAGGAGTGTCAGTTTGCGCTGCCGGATCTTGTTTATGAATTTCCGTTTCAGACATGGGTCGAGCCGGGACAGCAATATCAGTTGGACATACTGGCTCCGGAAAAGAACCAAAGTGCAGTCAGAATTGTACTTGGTCCGGAGGATTCGGGGGCGGCGGAGCATGTGAGCTCTTATGCAGATGGGATGGCTGTGGACCGGGTGCCCGCCATAGGCTATATTTACGGAACATACAGCAGAAAGCTGTTGGCATTTTGGTTTATTGTATTCTTTCTGGGCGGATTTATGATAGGAGAAACCGTGCTGTACAAGTTGAAATGTAACGAAAATATGGCTTTGGGGCCAAGTTTGTACGGTAACCAAGTTGACAAATATTTACATTAAGGATATGATAAAATTGTTATAGTATCATGTAACAGACAATGAGGTGAACGGTATGAATGTGAGAGAAAAGGGAATGCAGAAGAGGATGCTTATTGTGACAGCGACAGTAGCTGCAGTGGCAATAGCTGTGTTGGCGCTGATACTGGCATTGAACGGAAAGGACGAGACTTATCGCTCTATTAAGATCATAGAGCTTGACGGCGGAGTCACCATTGAGAGAGAGGGCGTAGGGGTTTTGGAAGCTTCTTCCAATATGAACCTGATCTCAGGCGATGCGGTGAAGACGGAGCAGAATGCTTATGCGGTGCTTCAGCTGGATTCGGATAAGTATGTGATGCTTGCAGAGTCCGGGAGCATGACTGTTGTAGCGGAAGGGGACGAAGCGAACGGCAGGACAGCGATCAGGCTGGATTCGGGAAGTGTATTGAACGAGATTCAGAATCCGCTGTCAAACGGTTCTTCTTATGATATTGTGACACCAAATGCTACCATGTCTGTCCGCGGTACGGTGTTTGAGGTGCGGAAGAATGGAGATGACAACACAGGAAATATCGAAGTACTGGTCTATGATGGAAAGGTAGCGGTAGGATTGGACGGCGCGGAGCCTGCTCTTTATGAAGCGGGAGAATATACACAGTTTACAGCGGGGCAGGATCCGCAGTTTATTGTGGAGAGGGAAGTGATTACGGAAGAAAATCTGAATCCGCAATTTATGAAGCGTTTGGAACAGATCAATTCGCAGAGCAGGGAACTGAATCTGGGAACGGCGCTGCTCGCTTCGGCGCAGACGCAGGGTGAGGTGTCTGCGCCTCAGCAGACACCGGCTGTCTCTGAACCGGTAGAAACACCGTCTCAGACAGCGGCGCCGTCTCAAACGTCGGCACCGTCGCAGGAACCCAAGCCTGAGTCAAAGCCTACAGCGGTACAGGTACCTGTGAACACCTCCGGAGTTCAGAATGGCGGAGGAGCAGCCAATGTGACGGTTCCGAATGTTCCTGTGACAGAAGATCCTGCCGGGGATACGGAAGATCAGGATGAAGACCGGGACGACGAAGACCGGAAGGAAGAAGATGATTCCGGAAGCGTACAGCAGCCTGACGGAAGTACCGGAGACGATGGAAAGCCCGACGACAGTGGAAACACCGGAAATGAAGGAAAGCCCGACGACAGTGGAAATACCGGAAATGAAGGATAGACCGCCTAAACTGGCAAAACAGGAGAAG
>JAIEKC010000147.1:0-4948 GCA_029064505.1 Acetatifactor sp. | reverse complement strand
GTCCGGTAATGATCCCCCTCCGGCGAAAGAAATACCTGTGTCTTGTCCTTCAATCGCCGAAAAGCCTTACAGTGCAATATCTTGTCCCTGTCCCGCTGGAATGAGGGACGGATATCACACTCTATCTCCGGTCTGCTCCTTCCCTTCGAATTCATACTGAGTGAAGCATAAGGACTCAGATACTCCTTCTCCCTCTGCTCCAGGTTTTCTCTAATTGTCATGTCTGCCTCTTTTCTGACGCTGTCTGCGCCACGAGGAACAGCCCTGAAATATATTTCGCGCTTTATTCTGCGACTGTCCCTAAGCAGGAAACCATTCTCCTATTATAAATATTCTGCATCGGGATAGAAATTCCTTCTTTCTATTTTATTTTTCTTTGCGGCACAAACAACAGGCACAAGTCCGGGAAGAACAATGCTCCTGCGTTCTTCCGCGTGTAAGCACACTAAAAATTCTTTACGGGCGCACTTTGACCGTTTCGAATTTCTTTACACGCTGTCAGCGGCAGATATCGTAAATAAATTCCGCGTTTTTATCCATGGCATCCCGCGCCGCCTTCACAGGGGACATCTGAAATACATGCCACATCCCCGGATAGATATCCATCCGCACAGACACATTCACATCTACAAACGCCTGATGAAGCCGCGTGGAATCGCTCAGCAGTATCTCATTTTCCCCCACCTGGATATAGGTGGGCGGAAATCCGGTAAAGTCACCGAACAGGGGGGATATCAGCGGATCCTTTAAGTCCCGGTCTTTGACGTAAGCCAGGATCATGCGGTCTATGTATTCTTTGTCCAGAACGGGATCCACAGCCGCTTTGGTCCCAAAGGATTCCCCGGAGGAAGTAAGATCGGTCCAGGGGGACATCAGGGCAAGTCCTCTTGGCAGCAGGCGTCCCTCCCCTTTCAGCTTCAGCACCAGCGCAAGGGCAAGGTTACCGCCTGCGGAATCTCCCGTGAGGATGATATCCCTTGCTCCATACCCCAGAAGCATCAGATAATTCCACACCTTCATGGCATCCTCCAGAGCTGCGGGACAGGGATATTCCGGCGCCAGCCTGTAGTCAAAGCAGAGCACATCCATGGAGGTGGACATGGCAAGCTTGGAAGTCAGCGTCCTCGCGTACATACTGCTTCCGGTAGAATACCCGCCCCCGTGACAGTGCAGGATCACATACTTTTTCATATGGGCGCGATTGACGCTGATCCACTCGCCATACATACCGTCGATATCGATCTCGCGGTACTGTATATCCTTTGAATTGCTTAAGATCGCTCCAATGTAATCCTGAGACTGTCTGTGCTTTTCAATATCGGGATTCTCCACCAGACCGTGAACTCTTTTGATCAGCTGCATTAAATTTTGATTCCGTTTCTCATCCATGTTTTCATTCCCCCGCTTATCAATCTGTAATAACAGAGCCGGCCCTGAAGTCACTGTTTCTCTTCATGTCCGACTCTCCTTCTTTTCATTCACCTGATACTTCTTTCCCGGGCCCATACATCTGAACCCTGTCACACGAATCTTACCCACTCTGCGCAGCCGGTGTCTGCGCGTGTCATAAGTGTAATCTCTTATACAGCGCGTGTCTCAGTCTGCTGCGGGACAGCATGGTAATAAACGCAATATCCAGAATGCCGCACACAGTCAGCACTACCGCCGACCAACTCAGCACAATATCATTCCCCAGATAGCGGTCGATCAGTATCTCGATCCCCATACATAACAGTCCCACCGCCGTAACCGATTCCAGACATCCCACCAGAAAGGCATAGGGCAGCTTTCTGACACATACTGTGAAGAGTTCCGCAATGACCGTCACCAGCACAGTGATCGGCAGTCCCAGCCCGAAATACCATCCGCAGCTTCCCACCAGGTAAGTCAGCATATAAAGGTAGGCCGCCACTGCCACACCGTCCAGAAACAGGGACACATAGACGGGCTGTCTCTTAAAGATGATCACAGGGATCAGAATGACCCACAGGACAACACAGACGCCTCCTACTGCCAATGACCAAAGGGATCCTCGAAAACTCAATGCATTCAGCGCTCCGCAGATGGCGCCCGTGGCAGCCAGAATAGCAGTAAGAAGGATTCCTATATCCTTTCTTTTCACAGTCTCCACCTGTCCCCTCTCGCTGGGAAAGGGAGCCTGCACATCTTCCGCTTTTTTCAACTCGTTCGGGTTGATCACAACCGTATTGCAAAGGGGACACTTTCCCGCATCCGCCTGTAATTCCACACCACAATTCACACAATATGACATAAAGTATCCGACCTCCTTCTCTGTGCTTTCCATATAATAATATGAATCCGCATCTCCTTTCAAGCGCTTCATACACGGTTACTCTCGATCTTCACATGAATGCCGTCCCTCACCAGTTTCCGGAAAAAGTATCGCTCCACATCCGTCTCCGCAATACTGCTGGCGAAATTAACAGTCAGTATATCCTCAAAACTGATGATAGCGCAGTTTGTTCTGGTAGAATAGGGCTGCCCCATGTAAATATCAAATCGCTCGATATATGGCTTCATGCCTTCCGGAACCTTCAGCGCCCCCATATTCGTCAGACCCGCGGAGGAATTCTTATCTTGTATCTTCGTGTAAAATGTCCTCACCGCAAAGTCCTTGAGAAAAAGGGGCACCACGCGGATAAAGGGATTGCGCTGTGTGGCGGCATTTGTGGTAATATCGCCCCTCAACAGCTTTTCATTGATGTAATAACGCATATAATTATGCACCTGAGTTACAATTTCTTCAAAGGTGTACTCTCCCAGTCTGGGATCCACCCCCGGATAGATCATTGTAATGAAATTGCGCAATGTGATCGTGGGGAAGAAACGGCGCAGGTTCACCGGCATGGCAATCTTCACCGGTCTCTGCCTCACAGGCTTATCGTCCTCCTGCTTCTGTAAAAGGGCATACAAAAGAACAGAATTCAGATACTCTGTGATCGTCGCATTGTATTTTTTTGCCACAGCCATCACTTCGGATACCGATAAAATGCCATCTACAATATTCAGTGTGTAAAACGGCTCCTTTGTCCCTCTGACGCGGTATGCCTTCTCTCCCAGTCTGGGCGGACGCACTTTGGCATTGGCATAGCGCATGTAAGCGTCCTCCAGCTCCTCCTTATCCGGCTGCTCGCTGATATCCAGCACAAAACCGCCGTTGGCGATCTCATCATGCCCCAAAAGCCTCAGATAAGTGGCCGTAAGTGTCTGCAGGACACACATTCCGCCTGTTCCGTCTCCCAGGCTGTGATGAGCCTCCAGGGCAATTCTCTTTCCGTAATAATAGACTCTCACCAGATACCGGTTATTCGCTTTGAAATACATGGGCTGGCAGGGGTTCTTCACATCCTCCTGTACAAAGGGGCCCGGACGGTTATTGGGCTCCAGATAGCGCCAGAATAATCCCTTCCGGATCGCCGCCTTATAGGTGGGGAATCTGGGAAGCGTCATGTCAAGCGCCTGCTGAAGGACCCCGGGATCCACCTCCTCCTTCAGCACCACGGAAAGCCTGTAGACAGAGGAAAAATCCCTCCTCTGCAGGGTCGGGTATACAATGGCGGACAGATCGAGCTTATACCAGTCTGTCTTCTCTGCTTTTTCTCTGGAAATTCGCGCTTCAGCCAAGGGCAGTCACTCCTTTTGGTATTTATGGACTCTCGGAATCTCCAGGCCTCTCATCAATCGGCTTTCCGGAAATCGTTCCGGACGATTCCCTCTCTTTTCCGGATACATTTTAACCGCAATGCCTGATTCTGTATCCTGAGATTCCGAGATGCTATGTTTTTGAGTCACAGCTTTGCCGTATCAGGATCATGCTGACGGTCAGCTCTGCCTGTTCCGCATACAGGCAGCTGCGGCCGTCTTCACTTTCGCACTATATCAGACGAAATATTCTCTCCGTATTCCTTTTCGCATTCTCCATCAATACATCTTCCTCTACCTTCATATATTTCGCCAGATCCCTGACAACATATTGAATGTTTTGGGGAACATTGGTCCGGTCCAGCCCCGGAACATTCCTGGGGGTCAGATACGGTGCGTCCGTCTCCACCAGGATCCGGTCCAGAGGAATGATGCGCACTGCCTCACGCAGCTCCTTTCCCCGGCGGTCATCACAGATCCATCCTGTGATCCCAATGGAAAATCCCATGGAAAGATATTTGTCCAATGTCTCTTTATCCCCTGTAAAACAATGTACCACGGATCTGCCGCAAATATCCGGGTGATTTTTAAATCTTTTGCGAAAATCATCGGCGGCGCTCCTCTCATGCAGAAACATCGGCTTTCCCAGCTTTTCCGCCAGAACAATATGCTTTTCCAGACATCTGATCTGATTTTCTTTCGTGGAAAACATCCGGTTATAGTCCAAACCGCATTCCCCTACAGCGACTATTTTATCGTTTTCGGACATGATACGTTCTATAAGCAGAAAATCCTCCTGCCTGGCGCGGTCCGCGTTATGGGGATGAATTCCCGCTGTTCCATAGGCATCATGTGTTTTTATGAATTCGTTTATTTTCTTATTCTCTTTTGTATCCGTTCCTGTTAAAACACAGCATATCCCGCTGTCTTCCGCTTCCCCGATCACTTTCCCGGGATCCGGAAATTGTCTGCAGAACAAGTTCAGTCCAATGTCATAATATCTTATATCCTTCATATTCCCTCCGTTGCAACAACCAGAGTATGTTTGAAAAATGCTCCGGTACCCATCCTTCCGCGATTACCCGGACGCCTGTCTCTGTTCTGACACTTCACCGGGTCAGAGATCGGATCTGTGGGACACCTTTCAAACACACTTTGGTAAAAAAAGAAACTGTCCACTAAACATTTAGTGTGACAGCTTCTTCCGGTCGTGCAGGAAAAGAGACTTGAACTCTCATGGTATTGCTACCACACGGACCTGAACCGTGCGCGTCTGCCAATTCCG
>JAIEKC010000146.1:0-2558 GCA_029064505.1 Acetatifactor sp. | reverse complement strand
GCCAAAGCCGGAGGTGACAAACACATGATTGATGCTCCGCTCATACTCAAACGCCGCCAGAGGGATGCCGCTGAGTGCTATGATGGAGGAGATGCGGGCGGACAGATTGACGATGCTCTTTACCATGGCATTGATGCCTTTGCCCAGCTCTTCAAATTCGTGATTTCCTCCTACAGATACTTTGGTGTCCAGATTGCCGTTGGTTATGGAATCCAGATCTTCTATGATATCATGGATCCCTCTGATCACTTTTTTCCGGATAAGGTAATTCAGCAGCAGGATCACAACGGCTTCAATGCACAGCAGATACAGAAAAGTGATCAGCACATTTCCCCAAAGCTTCTGACGGAGAATGCTCCGGGGCAGGGCGGCGCAGAGCAGGACATCATCGTAGCGCCTGCTGACTATATACATTGTCCTGCCGTCACTTCCTTTTTCATACCCGCCTTCGGTGCAGCCCAGAAGCAGACCCAGCCGGTAGCAGTCGGCGGTGAATTCCTGATCCAGACCACCGGAATGCCCCAGAACGGCTCCTGTGGAAATATCGACTACAAACAGTTCCTCCCCGATATCCGTGGGAAATTTGGAGAAAATGTAATCGTAGGTGTTTCTGGACTGTGCCTCAAGCTGTCTGGTGGGAGTAAAGCCTACCTGGATCACGGCATACTGTTCTTTTCCGGCAACCCCCACATACTGCATGATCTTGCCTTCCGCCGCGTTGGGCTGTGCCATCTGGATCAGGCAGGCATCTTCATCGCCGCGTCCTATCAGATCCAGAAAGGGGCGGGTCTGTTCGTGGGCGGCCATGTCGAATCCCACATATTGTGAGACGGATCCGGATACAATGATTCCGTTTTCATCAATGATATGCAGTTCATCCACATTCAGCAGGGCTGCAAGATATTGCATTTCCTCCACACTCAGGGAGGCATCCTGCGGGCGATCCAGCACATAAGCGGCTGCTTTGGCTCTGGTCAGGTAATCTTCGTCGAGATTTTCGTTCAAAAGGCGCAGTTCCTCCCGATTGCTCTCCAGAGTATGTATCATCTGTTCCGTTTTCGTGCAAAAGGTTTTGTATTGTTGGGATTCCTGCATGTTCAGATTGAGGAAGAAATTGATCAGAAGGATCACGGAGATGGCGGTTGTTATGATAAAGACGGTATACCGGATAAATATTTTCTGCATGGAGAGGTCCTCCTCTTCTTATATATGCTCTTATATACCCTTGGAATCTCCAGGCTGCTTATTCAGTGTCTTTCCGGAAATCACTCCGGGCAATTCCCCCGCTTTTCCGAATAACTTTTAACCGCAATGCCTGATTCTGCTTCCTGAAATTCCGAGAGGCTGTTATTAGGATATAATTACGCCGATGATAGTGCACCGTTCACGTGGTATTCGGCCTGACGGATCATTCGGCGTGATGTGTCTGTTGTTTGCGAAACACCATACAATATTTTATTATACCGCTTTTCCTGAGTGTAGTATTCCCCGTTTTTACACAAATCACCCCGAAATTTCGCAAAATAGACAGACGTGCGCTCTGCTTTGGCAGTCTGGAGCGTGTTTATTTCCCTTTCAGATTTATTTTATATTTTTATCACAAATTGAACACAGTTTGGACACATTTACCCTTTAATATATGTATCAGATAGTTGATGAACTCACTATCTCCCCCCTCATAAGAAAATAGCGAAAGGTCTCGGTGCAAGCCGGGGCCTTTTCGCATGTGACAAATGATTTCCTCGGTCTGCACGCCCCGATTTGGTCACTGTAGCCTCAATATGCCTCCCAAATTGGGGCTTGCATACCACAAAGTGTGATGCACACTCCACGGAAAGCATTTTTCAAACACGCTCTAATGTGTAACAGACAGATCGCTGAACTGTTACCTTAATATTGTCCCAATATCCTGTGAGACGAAAAAAAGGGTGGTAGAAATCGGCAAATTAGAGTAGAATAGATTAGAGTGCGTTTCAGATACGCTCCGGAGCGCGGGAAGAAGCAAGGAACTCTCTAGTCTGCGGAGCAGGCATTTTCCGAATGGAGAATGCCCGAGGACGGCTATTTTCCCGTGAAAATATGTATGGCGGAAGACAGGTCAGGGAGGTTGGAATGAATTTATCGAAATTGCTGGAGAAGCTGGATCATGAGTGTGTGCAGGGAAGCGCGGACAGGGAGATCGCGGAGGTGGTAAACGATTCCCGCAGGGTCTGTCCCGGCTGTCTGTTTATCTGTATAGAGGGAATGAAGGCTGACGGCCATGGCAAAGCGGCGGAGGCGGTGCAAAAGGGAGCGGCTGCACTGATCACTTCCAAGCCTGTGGAGGGTGTGGAAGATCACGATGTAACAGTCATCCGTGTGGAGAACACCCGTTATGCCATGGCTTTTATTGCGGCTGCCTGGTATGGGTATCCTGCGGAGAAGCTGAAGGTGATCGGCATTACCGGCACAAAGGGCAAGACCACCACCACCTACCTGGTGAAATCCATATTGGAACACGCGGGTTTTAAGGTGGGACTGGTGGGAACCATTGAGGCGATCATCGGTGAGGAACATAT
>JAIEKC010000145.1:0-1453 GCA_029064505.1 Acetatifactor sp. | reverse complement strand
GTTTTATAGTTAGGGAGGAACTACTTTATGAGCAAAACTATGTGTTAAATGATTTGGAATTTGATAATGTTCCATTGCAAATCACTCTGCCTTCTGACAGCGAGGAATGTGATGAGAAAGAATTGCAGAAAAGCAGGAAGAAGAATCGGGAACTCATTGAAAGAATGCGGAATGATAAAAAATATATGGATTTAATTTTGAAATCTTGAGACTATTAAGCGGCTTCGACGGCTTGGTGCTTCTATATTCCTTTCAGAGTATAGACAGTGGCATGAAGATGCTGGGGCGAAGATACTGGATAGAGAAGAAAGTTGGGTATTTTGAGGATAGTTACAGAAGAGGGAGAAAACATAAGATGGCGGTTAAAAAGACAGAATTATACAAGTCTCTGTGGGCAAGTTGTGATGCGTTGCGCGGAGGCATGGACGCATCACAGTATAAAGATTATGTTCTCACTTTGTTGTTTATGAAATATGTGACGGACAAGTACAAAGGACAGAAATATGCGGATATAAAGGTTTTTGACAAGGCTCACGATACGAACAGGGATCCGGATAAAAGAACAGGATGTTCTTTTGATGATTTTATTGCGCTGAAAAACAAAAAGAATATCGGAGATGGAATGGATAAGGTGATCACCCGTCTGGCTGAAGAAAACAGCAGCTTGAAAGGTGTGATAGACATTGTTCATTTTAATGACGAAGCCAAAATCGGCAAGGGTCAGGAAATGGTGGATAAGCTCACTAAGCTGATTGCAATTTTCCAAAGACCGGAGCTGTATTTTGCAAAAAACAGAGCCGAGGGAGACGATATTATTGGCGATGCTTATGAATATTTAATGCGGAATTTTGCTACGGAAAGCGGTAAGAGCAAGGGACAGTTTTATACACCGGCGGAAGTATCCCGCATCCTTGCTCAGGTGATTGGCATTGATAAGTGTACGGACAGGGATGCAACAATATGTGATCCGGCCTGCGGCAGTGGTTCGCTGCTTATCAGGGCACTGACGGAGGCTCCTTTTGAAATTGCAGGGTACGGACAGGAAAAAGAGAGCTCGACTGCGGGTCTGGCAAAAATGAATGCAGTGCTGCACAATAAACCGACAATCAGAATTATGCCCGGCAATACATTTTCTGATCCGCAGTTCCTGAAAGCAGACGATGCTTCTGAACTGGAGCGTTTTGATTACATAGTTGCAAATCCCCCCTTTTCCCTCAAAAACTGGTCTGACGGACTGAAAGAGTACGGACGCTTTACCGGTTTTGGGGACAGACCGCCGGAAAAAAATGGAGATTATGCGTGGTTGATGCATATCCTGAAAACATTGAAATCTACCGGAAAGGCAGCAGTTATTTTACCTCATGGCGTCCTTTTTCGGGGAAATGCGGAGGGAACCATAAGAAAGACAATTGTCGATAAAGGATGGATTAAAGGAATTATAAGCCTGCCTGCG
>JAIEKC010000144.1:0-4949 GCA_029064505.1 Acetatifactor sp. | reverse complement strand
CTGCGAGTCAGGACATGGCGGGCCGGTTCTGGATGCTGGGATATCTGCTGGTCATTGCGGACGCGCCCTTTGTCAGGGAGAATACCTACATAACCCTGTACCGCTGCGGCAGACGGGTCTGGAATATGGGCATGATATGTTATGTTCTGATCCAGGCGGTTCTGTATGCAATGTGTTTTGCGGCGGTTTCCGCTGCAGCCGCCGCTCCCATTGGCTTTTCCGGAAAGATCTGGAGCAGTCCTGTCTATCTGCTGGCCACGGGAGCCTCCGGTGCAGTTGCGGAGAAATATAATGTTTACTTTGACGGTATGTCGATGATGAAGCACATGGCGGTTCCCCAGGCCTTTGGAATTACTTTTTTGTACCTGTTCTGTTATCTGGCGTTTATCGGAGTCCTTCTGTATGTCTGCAGCCTTGCGCTTGGCGGTTTCTGGGGACTGGCAGCCGTAGCGGCGGTGCATCTGGGAGGTGTTGTCGTCTCTTTTTTTACCAGACTGCCGCAGTGTCCGGTGTACTTTGTTGACGGTCAGGGCAGTCATTGGAGATATCCCCGCGTCTTTGGGACGTTGATCATTGTGATGACAGCAGTCTCATTGTTCACTGTGGAGAGAGTGGATATTCAGGCAAGGGGCAGCGAAGGAGGTACCTGATGGATCAGAGTATGATTTTTAATTTTTTCGGTGGAGTTTCACAGGATCTTTTCGGCTGGGCGGTTGATTATGATAAAGTGCTCTATGAACTTACCAGATGGCTTCTGCCCATTTGCATCTGTCTGCTGGCGGAAGGAATCTGTCTGGAAAAGTGGAGAAAAATAGAGCCGCTTACCTGCTATCGCCATGAAACAGTCAAAATGTGGTGGCGGCAGAAATATGTGAAAAGCCTGCTGAACGGTCTGTCTGCGGCGGCGGTTCTGTTCATCGCTGCAGCGGCGGTTGATCAGTTGAGCGGTGTGGGACTTTCGGGGGAAGTATGGAAAGTGCTCATTTTATGGCTTCCCCATATTTTGACGATCCTCTCCTTTTTCCTTGTTCTGGATCTGACGGGACTGCGTAGACTGGCGCCGGCGATCCTGCTGCTGTTGGAGGGATTTACCTTTCTTCTGGGTTTTACACACGTGGGAGCAGCCCGGTTTATGTACGGAATGTGGGGAATGTATTTTCAGAGTAAATGGTATTATGGAGAGACGGGAGTTTCTGTTCTGACTTCTCTGATCACGGAGGGAATATTGCTTGTATTCGGTTATCTCACCGGACGGCTGCTGTTGGAGAAGACAGCGCGGAACCGGTAGAAGTCAGCAACTCTGTTTCTATACTCACGAGCGGGGAAATTGACCGCTGTGTCCAGGGTTCCTCTCGCCCGTGAGTCGGGTTGAACGGCAAGTTTTTGTGAACACTGGTATAAATTTGGTCCTGACGCGGAACAGAGCTTCCGAAAATCGGATCAGGAAAGGATTTTGGTATGGCAGAGATCATCAGCATGGAAAATGTAACCAAAAAATTCGGTGACGTTACTGCACTTGAAAATATTAATTTAAGCTTTCAACAGGGAAAGATCTACGGGATCGTGGGAAGAAACGGTTCCGGAAAAACCGTTCTGTTCAAGCTGATCATAGGCTATTTAAAGCCCACAGGCGGACGGGTTATTGTGAATGGGAAAGAGATCGGAAAGGATACGGATTTTGCGGACAATATCGGGATCATCATAGAAAATCCCGGTTTTCTGAGCAGATATACCGGATTTAAGAACCTGGAATACCTGGCGGGCATACGCAATGTGATCGGCAGGGAGGAGATCAGGGCAAGCATGGAAAAGGTCGGGCTAGACCCGGACAGCAATAAAAAGGTGGGAAAATATTCGTTGGGAATGAAACAGCGCCTGGGCATAGCGCAGGCTATCATGGAAAATCCTGAGATACTGATCCTGGATGAACCCATGAACAGTCTGGACAATCAGGGCGTGGAGGATGTCAGGGGAATCCTGATGGGGCTGCGGGAGGAAGGAAAAACGATCATACTGGCAAGCCACAACAAAGAGGATATCGAGATATTGTGCGACGAAGTATATGAAATGGATCGGGGAAAATTGAAAATGCAGCAGCTGCACCAATGAATGGATCTTTCAACCTCACTGACTCCAATCTGCCCTGGCGGACAGTCAGTTCCTAACCTCCATGATTCCGCTCCGCGGACTTTCAGATCCGGATGAAAAATGAAAAGAACTTCTTCACGGAATGCCCTCCGGCATGAGTGTTAGAAGTTCTTCTCAATACTAATACTTCTCCAGAGAAAACGAATACAGCACCCGTTCCTTCACCGGCATCCCCATCAGTTTCTGCAGCGCCTCCTGATAGTAATCCAGCTGAGTTTCATAGCGATTCCACAGTTCTTCCATGGAACGGACGGAATCCGTCTTGTAATCCAACAGTACCAGTCCGTCCTCCTCCACAAAAAACACATCTATGATCCCCTGGATCAGCACAGTCTCTGTGTCAGGAAACCCCTGTCCCAGTCTGTCCGCACTGATGCCCATGACAAAGGGCTGCTCCCGATAAAGGCCTCCCGCTCTGTGAGCGCGATACATGCGCTGTCCCAGCTCCGAGGAGAGAAAGTGCAGTATTTTCTCTTCCCGCACCGCCTCTAAATATTCCCTGCTCAGACGACTGTCCTTCATCTGCTCCAACAGAAAATTGTGGAGTACCGTTTTCCTTTCCTCTTCTGATTCCGCCTCCATAATCATATCAAAGTCCAGAATCTCCATCACTCTATGGTAGGCATTACCGCGCACAGTACCGCTGACCTTCTCTTCCCCCCTGCGGAACAGGGGAATATAAGGCTGTACCTCCTTTTCCTCAAAAGTATGGAATGCCGCCTCGTCCTTATCCGCCATAGCCGCGATCTTTAGTTCGGAAACGGTGGTCTTGGTATAAAGTCCGGCCAGATTCTCATAGGCATACACGGCTGCCAGACGCTGTTTCAATTTCAGGCAGGCATCCTCCTCAGGCGGTAGTTCCCACAGTCCTTTCTCCTGCTCTTCGGCACTGCTGCCTGACTGCTGATCTTCTCTCTCTCCATTCAACATATCTGCCTGTCCGCCATTTATTCCTTCGGCCTGTATCTCCCGCCGCGTGTCATCTTTTCCTCCGGTCTTCCGGTTCGGCTGTCCATCTTCTTCCCCCCCCATCCGCCAGTCCGAAAGGCTGTCATCTTTCCTTCCAAACTGCCTGTCAATCTGCTCCAGGTGCACCTTTCTGTCATACAGGGATATCTGCTCTCTCAAAGTATCCGCCGCCAGTTCCTCCTCTGTCCTGACCTGAACCCGGATACAGGTCTTTGACAAAACAGGCAGCAGAAAATCCAGATAACTCCCGGCCTCCGCATAATCCAGATAGGACAGCCTGTCCGCGCCCGAGTCTTTTAACACTTCCCACTGTTCCTGCGCGTTCTCCATAGTCGCTGTCAGGATCAGCTTCTCTTTCGCACGGGTCAGCGCCACATAGAGTACCCGGAGCTCCTCCGCCAGACTGTCCTCCCGCAGCTTCACGGAAAGGACGGCGCGGCGCAGCGTTCTGTTGCGGAGCCGCCTCTCGGGATCCACATAATCCGTGGCCAGTCCCAGATCCATATCGGCGATCAGAGACTGATTGGTATCCTGCATATTAAAGCGCTTGCTCAAACCCGACACAAAGGTCACCGGAAATTCCAGTCCCTTACTCTTATGAATACTCATAATGCGCACTACATCAGCGTTTTCATCCAGCAATTCCGCCTCACCATAGTCCACATCATACTTTTCCAGCTGTTCCATATAGCGGATAAAATGAAACAGTCCAAAATAACTTGTTTTTTCAAAGTCCGATGCCTTGGTAAAAAGCATCTCCACATTGGCACGCCGCTTGCTTCCCGCGGGCAGCGCGGTCACATAATTTAAATAGTCAAAGTCCGACACCAGCCGGGTCAGCAGTTCCCGGATGGGCATATATGTAGTCAGATCGCGGTAAGAGTCCAGCCGTTCCAGGAAAGCGGCTGCTTTTCCGCGAAGCGCTGTGGTGTCCTTATCCTCAACGCTGCCCGTTTCGTCATCCGGCACCTCCCTGTCATATACTCCTTCCCCGATCTCTTCCCGCACAGACATATTTTCACCGGGTGCCTCCTTATCAGACCTCTTCCGGTCAGACACCGGGCTTCCGGATACTGTCCCGACCTCTTCCTCCGCATCTTTCAGGACTGCTTCCTTCACAGCCTCATAAAGAGATACTCCTTTCTTCCCGCTGCGCAGTCTTGCAATCTCTTCCTCCGTAAACCCTCCGAAGACAGATTTCATAACACCGAACAAAGGGATATCCTGTGTCGGATTGTCCAGCACACGCAGAAGCTGCAGCAGCTCCTGTACCTCCGTAGCGCTGAAATACCCTGTCTTGGATGTGATATAGACCGGTATGCCTTCCTCCTCCAGAACCTGCTTAAATTCCTCATCCCATCCGCTGTTGGTGCGGAGCAGGATCACCATATCGGAATACCGTACAGGACGCAGACGGCCGCTTCCTCTGTCCGTCACCTGAAAGGACATCATCAGATCCTTGATCTTTCCGGCAATGGCCCGGGCCTCCGCCTGTTTTGCATTTTCCTCCGCGTCGCTGCCGGGCTTCTCCACCAGCAGCAATTCACTCTCATAACAATTCTCTATACATTTATTTTCATTGCCTGCAGCCACATTGTTTCCGGATGCGCGGTTTGGCGTTTTATTGCTCTCACTTCCACTGTTTTCCGTTTCCGCATTCTCATTTCCACGACTTGGGGCTGCACTGTTTTCATCTCCGCGGCCTTTGGCTGCACTGTTTCCGTCTCCACAGCTTCGGACTGCACTGCTTCCATCTCCGCGGCTTTGGGCTGCACGGTTTTCTTGTCCGCGGCTTTAGGCCGCCTTCCGGGCGTTCACAAAGTCCCCGCGCG
>JAIEKC010000143.1:0-1844 GCA_029064505.1 Acetatifactor sp. | reverse complement strand
GTATAGAAGGGCTTGATCTGGGCGCCGACGATTATCTGGTAAAGCCTTTTGCCGTGGAGGAACTGGGCGCCCGTATCCGAAGTCTGCTGCGCCGCAGTACACCAACCGCATCCTTTACGGGAGATACGCTCTGCTATCTTGACCTGACGCTGTATCCCCGGACAGGAGAGCTTTCCACTTCCTCAGGCACCGTCACGCTCTCAAAGCGTGAGTACGCCCTGCTGGAAGTCTTTCTGCGAAACCCGGGACAAACCCTGAGCCGCGGACAGCTGCTCTCCAAAGTATGGGGCATGGATGGCGAGGTGGAAGACGGTAATCTGGACAATTACATTTTCTTCCTGCGGCGGCGCCTGAAAAATCTGAATTCCGGAGCCGTGATCACCACCATTCGGGGAATCGGTTATCGTATGGAAGAAAGGACTGACCGGCCCTGACAGCCATATGGGGACAATCATTCCTGACATGGGAAGAACAGGAGAAATCACAGCATATGTTCCGTAAACTTCACTACAAACTGACCGGTCTCTGCGCATTGATCACCATGGGAATCCTCTTTCTGTTTGCCATTCTCTATCTCTGCGCATCGGAACACACCTTAAAGGAAAATCATGCCCTTTCTTTTCAGCATGACTTTGACACCATATGCCGCTCTCTGGAGCAGCAGCAGACGCTTACCTACCGCTATCTGTTGCAGATGGAAGGGAATGGAAGCTTCTATCTTTTCCTCTGGGATAATGGAGTGCCTCTGCTCTTTAATTCCATTGATACCCATGAGCCGGTGTCTGATCCCGCACAGGAAATATATGCCGCCTATCAGGAAAATACCGCCGACTCCTCAGAGGATCCTCCCCGCCTTTTCTATCAGGATATAACGATCCAGCCTGTGAAGGACAGCGGCAATCCCTTCTCTGTGAAGGACATCGGCAGCTCCCTCTCCATAAAGGACGGCGGCAGCCCTCTCTCCATGCAGGCGGGCATCACCACAATCTATATCGGACAGACCACGGCAGTGTCAAGCCTGCAGACCAGACAGAAGGAAAACGGACTTGTGCTTCTGGTTCTTTCCCCACAGAATGACTTTTTCAGTCAATTGTCCCGTCAGCGGCTTCTCTTCTGTCTGCTCTCCTTCTCAGGCTGTCTGTTGCTTATTATATTTGCTTATCTCTTCACAGGAAAGCTGCTTCGTCCCATTCATGAGAATCAGGAAAAGCAGCTTCAATTTGTGGCAAATGCCTCTCATGAATTACGTACTCCTCTGGCTGTTATACTGTCCTCCATTGACGCCAGACCGCCCCATTACGAGAATACGATCCGGGAAGAAGTCCTGCGCATGAGCCGCCTGGTGGACAGCATGCTGACGCTGACCAGCCTGGAAAATCATTCTCTGAGACTGCAGACCGCCCCGCTTGCTCCGGATACTTTCCTTCTGAACATTTATGAACAGTACGAACCTCTTGCCCTGCAGAAAAATATTGCAATGAATCTGATCTTACCGGAAGAAGCTGTTCCCCCCATCCCGGCGGACGGAGACCGGTTAAAACAGCTTTTGCTGATCCTGCTGCAAAACGCTGTCAGCTATACTCCCTCCGGGAAAAGCATCACACTGAGATTGTTTTCCGCGGATAAATTTATTTGCTTTCAGGTGGCGGACCAGGGCATCGGAATTGATGACCGTGAGAAAGATAAGATATTTGAGCGTTTCTATCGGGTGGACAGTTCCCACCATCAAAAGGAGCACTTTGGTCTGGGGCTGTGCCTGGCCGGGGAAATAGCCGCAGCCCACCATGGCAGGATCGAAGTATCCGACTCGGCAGGCGGCGGCAGTACTTTTACCTGTTATATTC
>JAIEKC010000142.1:0-19339 GCA_029064505.1 Acetatifactor sp. | reverse complement strand
AAGAGCCAGGCAGCCGGTTCTGGTCAGGGGGTGGGCGCCGCGTCTCAGATGACGGCCAGGGCTGGGCAGGGGGAGGAATCTGCGGCTCAGATGGCAGACGGACCGGTACAGGTGGGAGTCTCTGTGGCTCAAATGGTGGACAGGCAGAGGGAGACGGGAGACAGCAGCGACATACCGTCGGAATCCGCGGAGGAAACATGGGCGGATACCCATCTCAGGGTAAAGGGAATCTACGTTACCGGTCCCATGGCGGGAAGCGGAGGATTTCAGGATCTGTTGACTCTGGTGGATGAGACGGAGCTGAATGCAATGGTCATTGATGTGAAAAACGACGAAGGACAGATCACCTACTCCATGTCATTGGAAAGTGCCGGAGACATTGGAGTCTGTGTGGCCTATATCGGCGATATGGAAAGTCTGATGGCGCAGCTGAAAGAGCATGGGATCTATGCCATAGCCAGGATCGTCTGTTTCAAGGATCCCAGTCTGGCACAGCATCGTCCCGAGCTTGCACTGATGAAACCGGATCAGACGCCGATAGTGGATGCCAATGGCCTGGCCTGGGTGAATCCTTATCGAACGGAGGTGTGGGAATATTTGACGGATATTGCGCTGGAAGCGGCACAGGACGGGTTTGACGAGATTCAGTTCGACTATGTCCGATTTCCCATAGGAGAGGATGCGGATCAGGCAGACTATGGCGTGGATATGGAAAGCTATCCGAAGCAGCAGGCTATCACGGATTTTCTCAGCTTTGCATCGGAGAAACTGGATGCAAGGGGAATACCGGTGACAGCGGATGTGTTTGGTACGATCATCGGAAGTGAGACGGATGTGGAACGTGTGGGGCAGGATTATGCCCGGCTGGGGGAGACCGTCAGGGTTCTTTGTCCCATGGTCTATCCATCCCACTACGGCAATGGCGTATTTGGATTGGCAGTGCCTGATGCTCAGCCTTACGAGACGGTGCTGGAGGCACTGACGGATTCCCGGGAGGAGCTGGAGGCGGTACCGGAAGGACAGCGGGCTGTGGTGCGTCCCTGGCTTCAGGCGTTCACCGCTGCCTGGGTGCCGGGGCATATTTCCTACAATGGGGAAGAAATCCGACAGCAGATACAGGCGGTTTATGATGCGGGTTATGAGGAATGGTTCCTTTGGAATGCGACAAATCGTTATACTGCGGACGGACTGTTGCCCCGGGAGGAAAACAGCGAGCAGTGATCGCTTCCGGGTGAGAACGGGTGGAATGGAGAAATGGAGCGACGAAACGGAGAAATGGGATGCGGGAGGGACGTTATCTGCTGAATATAGAGCAAATGTTGGAGGGCAGCGGGAGAGACGCTCTTTTCCGTGAGGCTTTTGAACGGATAGACGGGACGCGCAGACAGAAGGTGCTTTCGGTTAAAAATGCCAGGTCACAGGCCGCAGGTATAGGCGCCGGCCTTCTGATCCGGAAAGCGCTGGCGGATCATATGACGGAATGCCGCGCGGAACCGGGAGCAGAGTGCGCGGCGGAAAGGCCGGTATTGGAGTGCTTTGCCGTGGAGGAGCTGTTGTCGATGTTGGAACGGAGGAATGCGGAACCATGTTACCGATATGGCAAAAACGGCAAACCGTATTTAAAGGATCATCCTTTTCAATTTAATCTTTCTCATTCCGGTGACTATGTGTTCTGCGGAGTGTCGAACCGGGAGATCGGAGTGGATATCCAGAAGATCCAGGGGGATAACATGCTGCGTCTGGCGAAGCGTTTCTTCGCCGCCCCGGAGCGCCGGGCGTTGGATGCCTGCGGGGATGAGGAGCTGCGCCGTCGGATGTTTTTCCGCATGTGGGTCAGAAAAGAGGCCTACGGCAAGCTGACAGGAGAGGGAATTCCGGGAGCGGTGGGAAAGTGTCTTTGGCGGGAAGATCCTGTAGGAGAAGAGACATCCGACCGGGATATGGAAAAAGAACTTTGGTGGGAGAATGACCTGGTCTGGGAAGAGTATGATGTGCCTTACGGCTACCGGATGGCGGTCTGCAGATTCCGGTGGGAAACGGCTTCCGGATAGCATTTTCCGGGCAGCGGCCTGTATAAAAATGCTTAAAAATGATTTGGGAAATTATGTAAAAACAGTATAGTGAGACTGTCTGAATTATGGTATACTTACACAGGATACTTCCGTGGTTTGGCGCATGGCGGTCTGAGCTGTCATGATCTGATTTCCTGCAGCTGCAGTGTGTCGGATCAAGCGAAGCTGTGGCTGCTGTCCCGCAGCCGGCGTGTGACCGATCAGGCGAGGTTATGACTGATATCCTGCAGCCCTGCTTTGAGGAGGTCTCTTGTAACAGTTCAGACAGCCCCTCCCGCGAAGTCAATAATTGTAATGTGTCCGAAGGACGTATTTCTGTGCATTTTTGCGTGACTTGTGAGCGTGGTGTGCATTATCGTGAGAGTTCAGTGACCTGTCTGAAATGTTACGCTCTTTTTCTGCGGGCAATGAATATACCGGGGCGGTTCCATGGACTTTGTGCCGCGACTGTACGGACCACTGACAGGCAATGAGCCTGCGCAAAAATGATGTTCAGATATTGGAGGATTAGCATGAAGAGACTGATGAGATATTTAAGCGACTATAAAAAGGAATCGGTTCTGGCGCCGCTTTTTAAGCTGCTGGAAGCTTTCTTTGAACTGTTGGTTCCTTTGGTCATGGCAAACATTATAGACATCGGTATTGCCGCTGAGGATATGGGATATGTGACCAAAATGGGATTTTGCCTGCTGGCTCTTGCCATTGTGGGGCTGGTTTCTTCCATAACGGCACAGTTTTTCGCGGCAAAGGCGGCTGTGGGATTTTCCACCCGACTCAGACAGGCGCTGTTCGATCATATCCAGGGATTAAATTTTACCAATATTGACAGGGCGGGTACCTCTACCATGATCACCCGCATGACAAGCGACATCAACCAGGTGCAGTCCGGTGTCAATATGGTGCTGAGACTGTTTCTGCGTTCCCCCATCATTGTATTCGGCGCCATGATCATGGCATTTACCATCGATGTAAAAAGCGCGCTGATCTTTGTGGTGGCGATCCCTTTGCTTGCCATCGTGGTATTCGGTATCATGATGTGGACCATGCCTCTCTATAAGAAAGTGCAGAGCGGTCTGGATAAGGTGCTCGGTGTGACCCGTGAGAACCTGACCGGCGTCCGTGTGATCCGCGCCTTCCATAAGGAGGAAGAGGAAGAGGCGGTGTTTAAGGAGTATACGGCAGCCCTTGCCGACAGCCAGACTTTTGCGGGCAAGATCAGCGCTGTCATGAATCCGGTAACGTATGTTATTGTAAATGGGGCCATCATTGCCCTGATCTATACCGGAGCCATTCAGGTAAATGTAGGGAATCTGACACAGGGTGAGGTTATCGCCATTATCAATTATATGTCCCAGATCCTGGTGGAGCTGGTGAAGCTGGCCAATCTGATCATTACCATCACCAAGGCGCTTGCCAGCGCCGACCGTGTGGCGGGAGTATTTGAGATCCGGAATGAAGAGCAGGCTGCGGGTCTCAGAGGTATTTCGGGTAATATCGCGTCCGCTGCATCCGGAAAAGTTTCCGTGAACGCTCCGGGCACGGTTCCTGAAGGCAGCCGTAATGCTGCGGCAGGCACTCCTTTTCTGGAGTTCGATCATGTGTCCCTGACCTATGCGGGAGCGGGAGCAGAGACGCTGCAGGATATGAATTTTACGGTGAACAGGGGAGAGACCGTCGGTGTCATCGGAGGCACCGGTTCCGGGAAGTCTTCCCTTGTGAATCTGATTCCCGGTTTCTATCCGGTGACGGAGGGAGCCATCCGTCTCGAGGGGGAGGACATCCGCCATATGCCTGAGGACACTCTGCGCAACCGGATCGGAATGGTACCCCAGAAGGCGGTTCTTTTCAAAGGAACCATCCGCAGCAATCTGCAGTGGGGTAAGCCGGATGCCACGGAGGAAGAACTTTGGCAGGCCATCGACACCGCCCAGGCCAGGGAAGTGGTGGAAGGCAGACAGGGAAAGCTGGATGCGCCGGTGGCGCAGAACGGCAAGAACCTTTCCGGAGGACAGCGGCAGAGACTGACCATTGCGAGGGCTCTGGTGAGGAAGCCTGAGATCCTGATCCTGGATGACAGCGCATCTGCGCTCGACTACGCCACGGATGCAAAGCTGAGAGAAGCGCTCCGCACTCTGAAGGGAAATACGACTACCTTTATCGTTTCCCAGCGGGCATCCACCATACGCCATGCGGATAAGATCATCGTGCTGGATGACGGTGAGATGGCCGGTATCGGCACGCATGAGGAGCTGCTGGCAGCATGTGAGGTCTATCAGGAGATCTATTATTCCCAGTATCCTGACGAAAGGCCGAAGGGTAATTGAGCCCGGGCAGACTTGGGGAATGATTTTTCAAACACGCTCCGGAAACAGATATTTTGGCACGGATCTGTGCGGCAGCACAGCGTTTTTGTAAGAAGCGGACAATGTAAAGATGTGATCTCTGCATCTGAAATTGATTCCAACTGTATGGAAATGTCGCCTGTGCGGCGGAATGAGAGGAAATATGGCTAAGACAGAGAAAAAAACGAAATCAGGTCAGATGGAGACCTTGAGGCAGGTATTGAACTATATACGCAGGTATTGGCTGCTGGTAGGCTTATCGCTGATCCTGGCGGCGGTGACAGTGATACTGACGCTTTACATTCCCATCCTCACCGGTGATGCGGTGGATCTGCTGCTGGGAAAAGGAGCGGTGGATTTTGGGGGTGTCTTTTTCATCATGAAAAAGATCGGTATTGCCATTGCCGTTACCGCTGTTTCCCAGTGGGTGATGAATACCTGCAATAATCACATTACTTACCATGTGGTAAAGGATATCCGGGAGGATGCTTTTCATAAGCTGGAGCAGCTTCCGTTAAAGTATCTGGATGCCCATGCCTACGGCGACATTGTCAGCAGGGTGATCGCGGATGTGGATACCTTTGCGGACGGTCTGCTGATGGGTTTTACTCAGCTTTTCACAGGTGTGTTGACCATTTTTGGAACACTGGGATTTATGTTATACACCAATATTCCGATTACGCTGGTGGTGGTATGTATAACACCTGTTTCTTTTCTTGTGGCGAGATTCATTGCCACGAAGACATACACCATGTTCAAGGAGCAGTCCGAGACCAGGGGTGAGCAGACATCCCTGATCGAAGAGATGATCGGCAATCAGAAGATCGTTAAGACTTTTTCCCGTGAGGAAGCGGTAAAGGAGCAGTTCGGCGAGATCAATGGAAGATTGCAGAAATGTTCCCTGAAGGCGATCTTTTTCTCGTCCATCACCAATCCTGCCACCCGTTTTGTCAACAGCTTGGTGTATGCGGGGGTGGGAATCTTTGGAGCACTGGTTGCCATAAAGGGCGGCATCAGCGTAGGACGGCTCTCCTGTTTCCTGAGCTATGCAAATCAGTACACCAAGCCTTTTAATGAAATATCAGGTGTGATCACCGAACTGCAGAATGCTCTCGCCTGTGCGGCGCGTATCTTTGAGCTCATTGACGAGGAACCGCAGATACCGGACAGTCCGGATGCGAAGGTGCTGTCAGATGCCGAGGGAAATGTAAAACTGGAAAATGTTTATTTCAGCTATGTCCCGGACAGAAAGCTGATCGAGAACTTTAATCTGAATGTGAAACCCGGTCAGAGGGTGGCCATTGTAGGCCCTACCGGTTGCGGAAAGACCACGGTGATCAATCTTCTGATGCGCTTCTATGATGTGGACAGCGGCAGTATCCGTGTGGATGACACGGATATCCGGAATATCACCAGAGGCAGTCTCCGGACCAGTTACGGTATGGTGCTTCAGGAGACATGGCTGCGGGCGGGAACGATCAGGGATAATATCAGAATGGGCAAGCCTGAGGCAACCGAGGATGAGATCCTCGGGGCGGCGAAGGCATCCCATGCCCACAGTTTCATCAAGAGACTTCCCAACGGATATGATACGGTGATCTCCGAGGATGGCGGCAGCCTGTCCCAGGGACAGAAGCAGCTTCTCTGTATCGCAAGGGTAATGCTCTGCCTTCCTCCCATGCTGATCCTGGACGAGGCTACTTCCTCCATTGATACCAGAACGGAGATCCGTATCCAGAAAGCCTTTTCCAGAATGATGGAAGGACGCACCAGCTTTATCGTTGCCCACAGACTCTCCACCATACAGGAGGCGGATATTATTCTGGTAATGAAAGACGGCAACATCATAGAACAGGGCAATCATGAAACACTGCTGAAAAAAGGCGGATTCTACGCAACCCTATATAATTCACAATTCGCACGTTAGCAATGAGCTCTGCATTCAGATACTCAATCAGGCTCTGCGGGGGAGCTCGCACCCCGCAGAGCCTGATTGAGTATCTGAATATAGTGCGAAGCACGTGGACATACAAGGCACTCAAGTGCCTTGTATGTGGCAGAGCGAGATCCCCATTAAATGAGGAAATGTCACCAACCCGCTCAAAAATGTAGTGAATCCGGTCATTTTTTCTACCCGATAAGCCGATATATTCATTAAAGCAGCGGGTTTGCAACGGAAAGTTATGCCGTAAGCAATATCTGGATCTGCTGTACAAGGCAGGAGTGTCGTTTGTGACACGATCATACCGGATAAAATTACAAGGAGGTAAGCAATGAAGGTAGACAACAATATTACCCTGTTTGTGGGCGGTCAGCCCGGGAGCAGTCTGACCACGGAAGGTGCAGGCGGGAAACAGGAAAAAAGAAAGACCGTATTTGCGGGAGACCTGAACAACCAGGGAGGCACCCTGCAGGATCGGATCGAGCAGAAGAAAAAGGAAGCTCAGAAACAGGCTCTGAAAGTAGTCGGAGATGCCTTTGACGGTGACAAAGCCCTTGATGAGGATGTTGAAAACAGATATCAGAATATTAAGGATCTGCAGGAAGACCGTCAGAGACTGTTGGAGGAAAAGGAAAATGTGGAAACCCGTCAGACGGATCTGGAGAAAGGCTACGAGGCCGGAGAGATCAGCGAGGCGGACTATCTTAAAGAGAAGAAAGACTTGATGAAAGAGGAGCTTATACGTGTTCAGGATCTGGACGAGAATGAAGCTCAGGTCAGGCAGGAAAGTGATACGATCCGCGCCACTCGTATAGAGAGACTGAAGCATCATGCTATGGTAGATGCTCAGGAACAGGCTGAGGAGATTATGGATGCGGCCCGAGATGAGATCGTCGATATGGTGTATGAGGAAGGCAAAGACCGTGTCGAGGAAGAAGCCGAGAAGAGAGAAGAACAGGCAGAAGAGATCAAGGAAGAGAAGGAGAAAAAGGAGGAGCTCATCGAGAACCAGAAGGAGCACCGTGAGGAAGAGGAAGAGATTCTGGAGAATATGCCCACGGAGGAGATGGTTTCTCTTGACCGCATACAGTCTGATGTACAGCAGGAGGTTCAGGACATTCTCAACAAAATGAAGCTGATCGCAGAGGATGTCAAGGGTGCGGTGGTAGATAAGAACTGCTGATCATTGTTCATATAAACGTCTTGATATTAAATTAGGAATTGTCCGAAAATAACTTGTGCAGATGACGCAGGATAAATTCGTACAGGCAAGGCGGAAGAAGGAGACATACCGGGGTACAAGCGTACTAAGGTACGCCGACTGATGGTGCTGTGTGCCAGTGGCACACGTCCGGCACGGACCGAAGCGGAGACCAATGCAGACTGTGCGGATTTAGACAAGTTAAATGCACAAGTTATTAATGGACAGTTCCTTACTGTTGCAGTTGTCAATCGAATGCGCTTTGTCCGGGTGCTCTGTCTCCCGGTCAAAGCGTATTCTTGTTCTGCGCCCGGCGGCACATGTTTTCTAACGGGAGGAACTTCGGGCATACCTTTGACATACCTTATAGGAAAGGTATTGGGGGTATCTTTATGGCTTTGGTGGTGATCGATGCGGGACACGGCGGCAGTAATCCGGGAGCTGTTTATAATGGACGGCAGGAGAAGGATGATGTATTGGCGCTGGCAATGGCGGTAGGACGCATTTTGGAACAGAATGGTATAAACGTCTATTACACCAGAACTGCCGACATTTATGAGTCTCCCTATCAGAAGGCTATGGAAGGGAATGCAATAGGTGCTGACTATTTTGTGTCCATTCATCGCAATTCCAGTCCTTATCCCAATCAGTATACAGGGGTAGAGACGCTGGTCTATAACAGGTATGGGGAGGCGGCACGCCTTGCGCGCAACATCAATGAACGGCTGGTTCAGGTTGGATATGAAGATCAGGGTGTCAATGAGCAGACTGATCTGGTGGTATTGAACAGGACGGAGATGCCGGCGGTACTGGTGGAGGCAGGTTTTATCAACACGGATTCGGATAACCGCCTGTTTGACGAAAGATTTGATGAGACGGCCCGTGCCATTGCAGAGGGGATCCTGGAGACGATACGGACAGTCTGAAGCCAAATAGTATAACAACTGATATCATATGATGCATATTTCTACAAAGTACAAATATGCCGATCGTTTGAAAATGGCCGGTCCCAATGGTAACATTAGGAACGCCTTTTGCATAAGATATAAAAATTATGTGAAAGGCGTTTTTTATTGCGAAGAGAGCTTACATATCTGGGAAGGCTGTTTGCGGGTATCTGTATAGCCGTACTGATCGGGGGTTGTAACGAGGGCTGTGGGATCAGAGAAGGTCTGGAACAGGATCCCCGATCCGCAGAGATATCTGATGTGCGGGAGCGGGATACTTTTCAGGCCGCAGGCACCATTCAGCTTGCGGGCTCCACATCTATGGATAAGCTTTCCGATGCATGGGCGGAAAGCTTCATGGAAAAATATCCCGGCATCCATGTAAATGTTGAATTTGTGGGTTCCAGTGCGGGAATTGAGGCGGTGCTGTCCGGCAGCTCCGATATCGGCAATTCCTCCAGAAGCTTAAAACCGGACGAAAAGGCAGATGGTGTGGTGGAGAATCTGGTGGCTGTGGACGGGATAGTTATATGCGTGGATCCTTCCAACCCAATTGAAGACCTGACCCTGCGGCAGCTTACGGATATCTATACCGGCGTTGTGACGAACTGGTCCGGGCTGGGGGGATCCGACCTTCCCGTGGTGGTGGTGGGAAGAGAGGCGGGAAGCGGTACAAGAGGCGCCTTTGAAGAGATACTGGGGGTGGCGGATCAATGCGATTACGCAAATGAGCTGGACAGCACAGGTGCCGTGATGGCAAGAGTCGCTTCCACCCCCGGGGCGATCGGGTATATCTCTCTGGACGTGGCGGATGATTCCGTAAGGATATTGTCTCTGGAGGGAGTGGAACCTTCCGCGGAAAATATCAGGAATGGCTGTTATCTTCTGAGTCGGCCTCTTGTGATGGCGACCAGGGGCGGGATCGAGGAACAGGATGATCTGGTGCAAATGTGGTTCGATCATGTCTATAGTGAAGAAGGTCAATCAATTGCGGAACAATTGGGATTTGTCAGAGTTCGTTGAGGATTGCCGCTGGTCATGACATAATTGATCAGCAGAGAAAAGACGGCAAAAAGAGAATGCAAGGGGAAATGGCAAAGGAAAGCCAATGAAAAAGAGAGTGCAGAGGGAAAATGGTGAAAGAACGATAAGGAAAAGAAGATTACAGGGGGAAGACGGTGAGGAAAGATGGAAAGATTGATTACGGATGACCATAAGCGGAAAGCGCCGGTGGAGGGCGCAGCACAGGTGATCTTCACCCTTTGCGGTCTTATTGCGGTGTTTGCGGCGGTATCGGTCACAATATACATGATGATCAAAGGTCTGCCTGCCATCTTTAAAGTGGGATTAAAGGAGATTTTCTTCAGCGGTGTGTGGAAGCCTGTGGCTGAGGAACCGGAATACGGAATCCTGTACATAATATTGACCTCTGTCTTCGGTACGATGCTGGCGGTGCTGATCGGTGTACCGTCAGGAATTCTGACGGCAGTTTTTCTGGCGGAACTGTCCGACGGCAAGATGGCTGCCGCAGCAGGGTTTGCGGTGGAGCTGCTGGCGGGCATTCCTTCGGTGATATACGGTTTGCTGGGAATATATCTGTTGAATCCCCTGATGTATAAGCTGGAGAGGAAATTGTTTGCCGGTTCGCAGACACATCAGTTTACAGGCGGCGCAAATCTTCTTTCCGCTGTGCTGGTTCTTGCTGTCATGATCCTGCCCACGGTGATCAGCATCAGTGAGGCGGCCATCCGGTCGGTGCATCCCGATATCAAGGCGGCATCTCTGGCATTGGGCGCTTCCCCCTTACAGACTGTTTTTCGATCCGTCCTGCCGGCGGCAAAGTCCGGCGTGGCGACGGCAGTCGTCTTGGGAGTGGGAAGGGCGATCGGTGAGACAATGGCCATCACGCTGGTGTCAGGAAACAGCGTGAACATACCTCTGCCTTTTCATTCGGTGCGGTTTCTGACTACGGCCATTGTCAGTGAGATGGGGTATTCGCAGGGGACGCACAGAGAGGTGCTTTTTACCATAGGGCTTGTCCTGTTTGCATTTATCGTTCTGGTCAATATTGCATTAAATCATATTTTGAAAAAAGGTAACGGTTCGGCTTTAAAATAAGGGGAGAGCGGCATGCCTTCCGAAATGGGAGTGAAGTGTTATGGAAAGGGAAACAATGGAAAATTGAGCGGATCACTGTATCAGAAACATATTCACCCGGCGGAGCTGTTTCTGCAGGCCGCGATCTATGGCGCGGCTTCCGTGGTGGCAGTACTGCTTTTGGGAATCATCGGCTATGTCTTTGTCAGGGGCACCCCTGCGGTAAGCTGGGATTTTCTGACCTCCGTCACAAGCACTCTAAAGCGGACATCGGGGATCGCCGGCAATCTGGTAAACACTCTGTATGTGGTCGTTATGACGCTCCTGATCGCCGCTCCGGCAGGGGTGGGAGCGGCAATTTACATAAACGAATATGCGAAACCGGGCAGACTTGTGAACCTGATCGAGCTTACCACGGAAATATTGTCCGGTATACCTTCCGTCCTCTATGGATTGTTTGGAATGGCATTTTTTGGAGAGACACTGCATCTGGACTATTCTCTGCTGAGAGGGGCACTGACGCTGTCCCTGATGGTGCTTCCGCTGATCATACGCAGTACGCAGGAGGCTTTGCGGACGGTGCCGGAGAGTTACCGGAGCGGGGCCCTGGGAATGGGGGCCGCCAGATGGTACATGATCCGCACTGTGCTTCTTCCCACTGCCATGCCGGGGATACTGACGGGAATCATTCTGTCCGTGGGCAGGATCGTGGGAGAATCCGCGGCGCTTCTGTTTACCGCGGGAAGCGGCAGACTTCTGCCCGGACTGGGGAACGGTCCGGCGGAGGGGCTGCGGGAGCTTGGCGCCAAGGTGCTGGAATCAGGAGGAACACTGACGGTAGAATTGTATCTGCAGATGCAGAACGGGCGATATGATATTGCCTTCGGTACAGGATGTGTATTGATAATTATCATGCTGATCATAAATCTGCTGATGAAAGTGGCTGCATCTGTGAAACATTCAAAAAAATGAAGGGATCTGGTGTGCTGTATCGACCCATTGTACTCGAAAGCGGTCAGAAAAAGGCATGATATTAAAATGGTAAACGGTAAAATCTCGGTAAAGCATCTGAATCTCTATTACGGGAAGGATCATGCGCTCAAGAATGTGGATATGGAGATCAGGGACCGCGCTGTGACGGCTCTGATCGGGCCCAGCGGCTGCGGAAAGTCCACCTTTTTAAAATGCATTAACCGAATGAACGATATGGTCAGAAATGTGAGGATCGAGGGCCGGATCCTTTTAGATGGAGAGGATATCTATGACAGGAGAGTGGATATCACATTGCTCCGTAAAAAGGTGGGAATGGTATTTCAGCAGCCCACGCCTTTTCCCATGAGTATTTATGATAACATTGCATACGGTCCCAGGATCCACGGGATCAGGTCAAAGCGGGAGCTTGACGGGATCGTGGAGGAAGCGCTGGATGGTGCTGCGATCCTGGAGGAGGTGAAGGACTGTCTGAACAGACCGGCATTGGGATTATCCGGTGGGCAGCAGCAAAGGCTGTGCATTGCCAGAGCTCTGGCGGTGGAACCGGAGGTCCTTCTTATGGATGAGCCCACATCGGCATTGGATCCGGTCTCCACATTAAAGATCGAGGAATTGATGAAGAATCTGAAGAAAAAGTATGCTGTGGTAGTGGTGACACATAATATGCAGCAGGCGGCGAGGGTATCGGACGACACTGCTTTTTTTCTGACAGGGGAGGTGGTTGAGTTCGGAGCTACTCACATCATATTCACAAGACCTGCGGAGAGACTGACGAAGGATTATATCCTTGGGCGTTTCGGGTAATGATCGGGCAGAGAAGATTCCTCTTCCCCTGCACGCGCGCCGGGCACCCGTCAGCTTGCCGACATATTTCATTTGGGTGCCTGAGTGCATGAAAAGGCCCTGTCGGCGGAGGCGCTGACAGGGCTCTGGCATCCATATGCAAATGATAAAGTACTTTCGAAAGAAACAGGAACCCGGAAGGCTTTTGGAGCCGTGTGTCTTTCCAAGCCTGCTGTTTTGCGGGAAACACATCTGCCGGAAAGCAAATTTAAAACATGCTCCGATCCTGTTATGCGTCAGGTAGTGTATTCTTTAGATCAGGCGCCGCAAGCCGTGGTTCAGGAAGCGTTCTCCTCAGATTTCTCTCCGGATGCCTCCGGATCTTCCTCTTCCCCGTATGCCTCCGGCAGGGTCATCAGCACCTTTACGATACGGTTCTGTTCAATTCCCTGTACTTTTAAGTGGATACCGTTCTCAAGAGTCACTTCCTCATTATCCTCGGGAAGACGGTCCAGGCACTCAATGATCAGACCGCCGATGGAATCGTAATCCTCACTGTCGAGGTCCGTGTCGAGCTCGTCATTGATATCATCCAGCTTCATACTGCCTTCGACGAGATAAGTGTTCTCGTCCAGTTCCTGAATCAGTTCCTCTTCATCCCCGTCATATTCGTCACGGATCTCGCCCACGATCTCTTCCAACAGATCCTCCAGCGTGATCATGCCCACGGTGGCGCCGTATTCGTTTAAGACAAAGGTGACATTGGTGGTCGTCTCCCGCAGTTCATACAGAAGGTCGGCAACCTTTTTGAACTCATATGTATAATGGGCATCCCTCAGAATGTCTTTCACATGGAAATTGTCCTCGTCCTCGCAGAGAATAAAGTCTTTGATGTTGATGAGTCCTATGATGTTGTCATTGTCGTCCTGATAGACGGGAAGACGGGTATACATGGACTCGCGGAAGATGGACATAACCTCACTGTAGCTGTCGTTGATGTCTACTGTCACCATATTGATCCTGGGGATCATGATATCCTTCGCCTGGGCATCGGAAAAATCGAACACATTGTAGATCATCTCGCGCTCTTCCGACTCGATCACTCCGTCTTCGTGGCTTACCTCCACATAAGTCCGCAGCTCCGCCTCGGTCATGGTGGTGATCTTCTTGGTGGGATCGATGTGCAGCAGACGCAAAATGCCGTTTGACATTTTGTCTACAATATAAATAACAGGCGTCATTACCTGCATCAATCCATAGATTATTCCGCTGTAGGCCAGGGAAATCTTTTCGGAGGAAAGCATGGCCCATGTCTTGGGGACGATCTCACCGCAGAGCAGGACGACGATCGTCAGGATACCGGTTGCAATACCTGTGGCCAGATTGATCCGCATTGCGAGAGTAGTGGCAAGGGAAGAAGCTGTAAGGTTTACAATATTGTTACCGATCAGAATGCTGCTGAGCATTTTGCTGTAATTTTCCAGTATCTTATTGACTCTGGCGGCGCGTTTGCTGCCTTCTTCCTCGAGAGTGCGCATCCGCACACGATTGACAGTCGAAAAAGCTGTTTCGGCTGAAGAGAAAAAACCTGACAGAAAAACAAGAAAAACTACAATAATAAGTTGTATGACACCTGGGGCATCCAAAAAAAATCCACTCCTTTTTTAATATATTTTCTGTTAAATATACCTTATCATATACTTGTTGTCAAGTTTGCAGACGTCACTGCATATTATTTTATAGAAAATTTATAGATACACAGGGAGGTTGCAGATGGAACAGACGACAAATCAGGGAGACATACCCATTCTGTTTCTTTTAAAGACGTTGCTTTTTTCTTACATATTGACGGGAGCGTTTCTGGCGCTGCTGGCTTTTCTGCTCTATAAAGTAGGATTGACGGAGAGCATTGTCTCCATTGTCATTATCGCCATTTATGTGGCAGCCACTTTTTTTGCCGGCTTTGTAGCCGGGAAAAGACTGGGAAACAGGAAGTTCTTATGGGGATTGTTGATGGGGAGTGCCTATTTCCTTGTGCTGCTGGGAATATCCATGGTAATGGGAGAGCCTGCGGGACAGCTGGGTGATTCCGTTGTCACCACACTCGTACTATGTGCCGCAGGCGGGATGCTTGGGGGAATGTTCAGCTGAGGAGAACTGCCGGGGAAACTGCGTTCGGCCGTATTTCGAATCAGTTTTCAGGCCAAATTTCCAAATCGATCAAAAAAAGACTTTTACAAATGAGTTTTATATGATATAATATTTTTACTTTTTAATAGTCTGATGACTGAACATCCATTAAGGAGGCCATAATCATATGAAACACATTAAAACTTTGACTACCAGAGATCTGAAAGAGTCCATGAAGAAGGGCGGATGCGGCGAGTGCCAGACTTCCTGCCAGTCAGCCTGCAAGACTTCCTGTACTGTGGGAAATCAGAGCTGTGAGAAGATTAAATAATTGAGCGTTGTGTTACACCAGAGTGGCAGCGATTCCGGTCGCTGCTTCTTTTCTGTGTTTTAGGATTATGCTGTGACAGTAAGTAAGAAAGTTATGTGCGCTTTTCACGGCAGTCCTCAGGCGTTCCTGCAAGCCGTCATATTTGCTCCGAAAACGATTCAGGCGGAACCGACTCTGCCGACCGGGGACTGTTCGGGCGGATGCGGAGCCGGAATAGAGAGATAGAAAGGAAAACGAATCTGTGATACATCAATACAAAAGCAACGGGTATAACATTGTTATGGATGTGAACAGCGGTTCCATCCATGTGGTGGATGAAATCGTTTATGATATGATTCCGCTTCTGGAACCCCTTATAAACGAAGGAATCAAGGATGCCGCCACGATCAAGGCGGCGGTGCTGAACCTTGCCAATATTCCCTATCCGGAGGAAGAGATCACGGAGGCCGTGGACGAGGTGCTGGAGCTGGAGGCGTGCGGCCAGCTGTTTGCACCGGACATCTACGAAAAGTATGTCTTTGACTTTAAGAACAGGCAGACGGTGGTGAAGGCGCTTTGCCTGCACATCGCCCATGACTGTAACCTTGCCTGTCAATACTGTTTTGCGGAGGAAGGTGAATATCACGGAAGACGGGCGCTGATGAGTCTCGAAGTGGGAAAGAAGGCGCTGGACTTTCTGGTGGCCAATTCCGGGAACCGTGTGAATCTGGAGGTGGACTTCTTTGGCGGCGAGCCCCTGATGAACTGGCAGGTGGTAAAGGACCTGGTGGAATATGGCAGAAGCCTGGAAGAGCCTCATAACAAGAAATTCCGTTTTACACTGACCACCAACGGTGTGCTGCTGGACGATGAGATCCTGGAGTTTGCCAACAGGGAAATGGCCAATATCGTTCTCAGCATTGACGGACGGAAAGAAGTTCACGATAAGATGCGTCCGTTCCGGGGAGGACAGGGCAGCTATGACCTGATCGTGCCGAAATTTCAGAAGGTGGCGGAGAGCAGGAAGCAGATGCAGTATTATGTGCGGGGCACTTACACCCACAATAACCCGGATTTCTCCGAGGATGTCCTGCATCTTGCGAATCTGGGCTTTCAGCAGATCTCTGTGGAGCCTGTGGTGGCCCAGCCTTCGGATTCCTATGCGATTCAGGAGGCGGATATCCCCAAGCTGAAAGCGGAGTATGATAAACTGGCTGCGGAAATGCTGAAGCGGCGCAGGGAGGGAAGAGGTTTTAATTTCTTCCATTTTATGATCGATCTGGAGGGCGGTCCCTGTGTGGCCAAGAGATTGTCGGGCTGCGGCTCGGGAACGGAGTATCTGGCGGTCACTCCATGGGGGGACTTGTATCCCTGCCATCAGTTTGTGGGAAACGAGAAATTTCTCATGGGAAATGTAAATGACGGTATTGTGCGTGAGGACATCCGGGACGAATTCAAATGCTGTAATGTCTACGCGAAGGACAAGTGTAAGAAGTGTTTTGCCAAGTTTTACTGCAGCGGCGGCTGTGCGGCCAACGCCTACAATTTCCACGGCGATATCAACGACGCGTATGATGTGGGCTGCGAGCTGCAGAGAAAGCGTGTGGAGTGCGCTGTCATGCTGAAGGCGGCGGAACTGGAGGACAATTGAAGGTTCTTGACGCTGTGTTCGGTGGTATGACGGACATTGTAACAAATGGTGCTGAGACCATGTCGTGGGATTTCTGTAGAGAATATATTACAGAGGATATATGTTAGAGAGAATATATCCCGGAAAAGCAGGATAATAGAAGATAGAATAGACAGTGATATAGAAAGGACGAAAGAACAATGAAAAAGAACAAAGCAATCGTAATTCTGCTTTGTGTCCTTCTGATTCTGGCAGGTGTCACTTATGTGGACATCTTCGGCGTGAATCCGGAGGGAGACGGAAGTGCATCGGACATCAAGCTGGGACTGGATCTGGCGGGTGGTGTCAGCATCACTTATCAGGTGGTGGGAGACGGAAATCCCAGCGCCACTGATATGAGTGATACCATAGCAAAGCTTCAGAAACGTGTGGAAAATTACAGCACGGAGGCCATCGTTTATCAGGAGGGGACCGACCGGATCAACATCGAGATCCCCGGAGAGAACGATGCCACCAGGATCCTGCAGGAACTGGGAAGGCCCGGTGCGCTGTATTTTATTTCAGAGACGGATTCCGAGGGAAATCTGAACTATACAGGGCAGTATGTGCAGAATGCGGATGGTTCTGTGGGATACGCGTATGTGCTGAATAAGACCATTGACGAGCTGCTTGAGGACGGCTCCATTCTGGTACAGGGAACGGATGTGAAGGATGCCACCGCGGGTTCCTTCCAGACGGATCTGGGCTATGAATATGCGGTCAGCCTTGTGATGACGGATGAGGGCAGGGAGAAATTTGCCCAGGCGACCCAGAGAGCTTTTGAGAACAAGGAGTCCTTGGCGATCTATTATGACGGATCGATCATCAGCGCTCCCAGTGTAAATGTTGCAATCACTGACGGAAATGCGCAGATCTCCCCCATGGAGTCTTTTGAGAGAGCGGAAAATCTTGCTTCCACCATCCGGATCGGCGGACTGAAGCTGGAACTGGAGGAACTGCACTCCAAGGTGGTAGGAGCCCAGCTGGGCATGGATGCCATTGAGACAAGCTTAAAGGCGGCTGTCATCGGTGTTATCATTGTGATCATCTTCATGATCGCAGTTTACTATATCGCAGGTCTGGCATCCGCCGTGGGTCTGCTGTCCTATTCGGCGCTGGTGATCCTTCTGATCAACGGCTTTGACATGACTCTGACATTATCAGGTATTGCGGGTATTATCCTGTCCATCGGCATGGCGGTGGATGCAAACGTGATCATTTTTGCCCGTATCCGTGAGGAGCTTGCCTCCGGTAAGACGGTGCAGAATGCCATTAAGATCGGTTTTGACAAGGCATTGTCCGCCATTATCGACGGAAACATTACCACTTTGATCGCCGCTCTGGTGCTCTGGCTGCTGGGCCCCGGTTCTGTTAAGGGATTTGCGCAGACGCTGGCACTGGGTATTGTGTTGTCCATGTTCACCGCTTTGGTTGTGACCAGATATATCATGTATGCTTTCTATGCGCTGGGCTTAAAGAGCGAGAAGCTCTATGGTGTGGGAAAGGAGCACAGGTCGTTGAATGTTCTGTCCAGGAAGGGACTCTTCTTCGGACTGTCCATAGCACTGGTGCTCGCGGGCTTTGTGGCTATGGGCGTGCATAAGGCGTCCTCCGGGGATGCGCTGAATTACAGTCTGGAGTTCAAGGGCGGCACACAGACCAGTGTGACCTTCAATGAGACCATGACTCTGGAGAAGACCAATGCCGAGGTGGTGCCTCTCATGGAGGAGATTACCGGTGCGGTCCAGATCCAGACGGTGCAGGATTCCAACGAGGTGATCTTCAAGACCGGTTCCCTGACCGTGGAGCAGAGGGAGGCCGTGAATGAAATGCTGGTGAGCAATTTCGGTGTGGATGAGAAGCTGATCACTACCGAGACCATCAGCTCCACCATCAGCAGCGAGATGAAATCCGACACGATCATTGCAGTAGTGGTAGCGATCATATGTATGCTGATCTATATCCGGATCCGCTTCAAGGATATCCGTTTCGGTGTCAGCAGCATCGTCGCTCTGCTTCATGATGTGCTTGTGGTGCTTGCCTTCTATGCGGTGGCAAGAGTATCCGTGAGCAATACCTTTGTGGCATGTATGCTGACCATTGTAGGCTATTCCATCAATGCCACCATCGTTATCTTCGACCGAATCCGTGAGAATATGGCGACCATGACCCATAAGGATGATCTGAAGGATGTGGTGAACAAAAGTATCACCCAGACCATGTCCAGAAGTATTTTCACTTCCCTGACCACCTTTATCATGGTGACAGTGCTGTATGTGCTGGGCGTCACCAGTATCCGTGACTTTGCGCTGCCTCTGATGGTGGGCATCATATGCGGTACGTATTCTTCGATCTGTCTGGCGGGCAGTCTGTGGTACCTGTTCCGCGTGAAGCTTGTGCCGAAGAAAGAAAAATAAGAGGAACAGTCATTCTGTTTTCGCTGCCCCGGTGCCTGTGTATTGCAGGTTATCGGGGCGGTTGTTGGTTTTGGCAGATAGTAGAGCCCGCCAAAGACGGGCATTGAGGTATTAGTTTAAAAATGAATTTTGAAATATTGATTGGTATGTGTGCCGAAGCACGCACAGGGGGATAAATATGAAGAAAAAACTATTGGCTGCTGTACTGTTATATTCCATGGTTTTGGCAGGGTGCTCATCATTTGATGGTAGAGGCGAGCAAAGATCAGAAATCATGGAGTCTGAGAATACGAATTTAGATAATGCGGATTCGGGAAACACGGATGCAGGAAATGGAGATTCAGGAAGTGAGGATTCGGAAAACACCAATGAAGGAATTCTAGATTCAGCAACTGGCGATTCGGAAAATCCAACTGAAGGAAGTCGAGATTCACCA
>JAIEKC010000141.1:0-3825 GCA_029064505.1 Acetatifactor sp. | reverse complement strand
GGCAGATGCAGAATCTGGAGCTGGGAGAGGTACACATCGGCGCCAGCGACATGACGCTGCAGTTCTATCTGCTCCCTTATCTGGAAAAATTTCATGAGCAGTATCCCGATATCAAAGTCATTGTCACCAATGCGCCCACACCGGAGACACTGCAGCTTCTCCGGTCCGGAAAGATCGATTTCGGGGTGGTCAGCACACCCTTTGCACAGTCGGAGGACATTCTGTCCGCCGAGGTCAGGGAGATCGAGGATGTCTTTGTGGCGGGCAGGCGTTTTATCTCATATAAAAATAAAATGCTGGATCTGAAGGACCTGGAGCGGCTCCCCATGATCTTTCTGGAAAACAATACCAGCACCCGGAGCTGCATGGACGAATATCTGGCACAGAACGGGGTCACTCTGCACCCGGAGTTTGAGCTTGCCACCAGCGGCATGATCGTTCAGTTCGCGCTGCGGAATCTGGGAGTGGGCTGCGTGGTCCGGGATTTTGCGGCGGAATATCTGGAATCGGGATTGCTTTTTGAACTGAGATTCAATAAAATGATACCGAAGAGAAGCTTTTGTGTGGTACAGAGCAGGAGGAGCGTACTGTCTGCGGCGGCGCGGAAACTGCTGGATATCATGGGATAGATGTGTGAGAAGAACTCACACTGAAGAATCGCAGGCGAACTTGTTCGCCTTGGGCAGCGATTCTTCTCACGGATTGTTTGTGCCGCCGCAGGCGGCATGACTGGGCAGTGTGAGAAGATCTCAGTTTGTTGTCAGACTAAAATATGGAAGGAAATAGGAAAGGCAGGAAGGGAAATATGATTCGCAACATTATTTTTGACATAGGAAATGTATTGACGGATTTCCGGTGGAAGGAATTTCTCCGGGATAAGGGTTTTGATGATCCGATGATAGGCAGGATAGCCAGGGCATCTGTGGAAAGCCCCGTGTGGAGCGAGGTGGACCGGGGCGAATGGGATATGGAACGGCTGATGACCGAATTTGTAAAGCAGGATCCTGAGATCGAGGCGGAGTTGCACGCTGCCTTTGACAATATTACGGGTATGGTCACAAAGCGGGATTATGCCATTCCCTGGATAAAGGAACTGAAGGCGAAGGGATACGGCGTTTATTATTTGTCCAATTTTTCGGAGAAAGCCTATGAGGACTGCGCGGAGGCGCTGGATTTCCTGCCATATACGGACGGCGGTATTTTATCTTATCGCGATAAGGTCATCAAGCCGGATGAGAAAATCTATCAATTGCTGCTGTCGCGTTTCGGCCTGAAAGCGGAGGAGTGCGTCTTTCTGGACGATACGCTCCGGAATGTGGAGGCGGCGCAGAAGCTCGGATTCTACGGAATCTGCTTCCGCACCAGAGAGCAGGCGGAGGAGGAGCTGGGGAAGCTTTACACATGAACGCGGGACAGGCGCCATTCGTGAGAAAAATAGCTGTACCGGAGACGAAATATCTTCTGTGTCCCACAGATGCTGGCGGCACAGGAGAAATTTACGCCCACCCTGTTCCTGTCCTGATCCTCCGACAGAACCTTATCGATAGAGACGCTTATGAGTTCCCCGGTTTTATCACGGAACCGGAACCGCATCGGCGTGATCTTTCCGTCTGTATCGGTACAGGAGATCATTTGTACCGGTATGTCAATGCACAAGATGCTTTCCAGAATAAATCCCCCTTTCAGTAGAAGTGGTTCGTCAAATGCCCAAATGATCATCTGTCTGAGCAGGCCCGGCAGATGTTTCTTTGGGGAATTGGAGTTGCTTTTTATAGCGTATGCCATGATCTATATACCATGTTACGGACAGTTTACCACAAGGAACGTATGTTTGCGTGTGGGAATTTTTTCCGTGTCAAAATGTAAAGGAAACTTGACACGTCTTCTTCGTGCGGTTATAATAAAGATGTAAAGGAACCTTTACAAAGAAGGAGGTATGTGTGAAAAATAGAGTGGAGGAACTGAGGAAGGAGCTGGGCATGAACCAGGAGGAATTTGCGAAGGCAATCCGCGTTTCAAGGCAGACGGTCAGTTCGATTGAAAACGGAAAATATAATCCTTCTCTGGATCTGGCTTTTGTGATCGCGGATTTTTTCGGTAAGACGATTGAGGAAATTTTTATCCATGAGAGGAGCATTGAGAATGAAAAAGAGTTATCTGATTGAAAGTATCATGTTTCTGGCCGGGGGAGTGATCTTTATGGCGGCGGCATTATTGACGGATACTGTGTTGGACAGTCTGTTTGTGGGTTTTGCCAGCGGCGCGGTCTGTGCGGGTATTGCGAATTTCTGCAGATATTTCTACTGGAAGGCACCCCGGAACGCCGAGCGGTATCGGGAAAGACTGGAAGCGGAAAAAATTGAAATGCACGATGAGCTTAAGGTGAAACTGCGGGACCGGTCCGGGCGGTATGCCTATGCACTGGGGCTCGGCGCTGTCAGCGTATCGATAGTGATATTTTCCATACTGGGTCAGATGGAGGTCATCGGTAATTCCCGGCTGATCGTGCTGTATCTGGGGGGATATCTGGTATTTCAGATCGTCGTGGGGCATGTGATCTATCGTCACATGCTTAAGAAGTACTGACATGCGGAGGAAAATGCTCAGGCTGCGTTTGGCGGCCTGAGCATTTCTCAGAGTCATGGATATCGCAGGAGTCACGTAAAACTCTTGCCTGCTATTAGAGCCGTGTTTTGTACCGGCATCTGCCGGACTGAAATGATATCGCAGTCTCCCGGCGAGAAATCACTCTGTTTCGCCGGAGAAATATTTGTGCTTCCTGAGACGGTATGAGATTTAATGTGAGATGTCTGACTTTTTGTCTCTCCCCTCCGCGCCGAAATCCGGGTCGCTCATGGTCTTTTTGCCGGTAAGCTTTCCATACATCCATACATAGATCCAGATCAGGATGGGAACGGCGATTGTTGCGAAAAGGCACATCCACATCAGGCGGCCCGAGGCAGAGCTGTCCACAATGGACACTGCCAGTGTGACAACATAAAGCAGCACCAGAAGGATGACGCCCGTCATGGCAACAATCTGCCTGGAGGTAATTTTGCGCGGGGGATCTTCTTTTTCCCGTGCCGTACTCTGTATGTCGGACAGGTTGGAATGGATATTATTGTCTGTATTCATGTATGCAAGTGACCTCTTCCTGGAAAGTGTTTACGCTTCCGGTTATGTTGAGTATGGCATTATCATATCATTTCCTGAAGATTTTTACAACTTACAAAAGTATAGTAAAAAAACGCAAAAGCTCCATGCAGGTGGAATGAGGTTGGATTGTTGTTATGCCGAGTAAATGAAAACTGAATAGAAAACAGATACACCGGATTGGAAATCAGCCGGAAATGGATGTGATCCGGGCAATGGTTGATGCGAGAATTTCACAAAATCTTACCCAAAAAGAACTTGCGGAAAGGACAGGAATTGATCAGGCAGATATCAGCAAGTTGGAAAATGGAACGAGGAATCCGTCCCTTAAGCTGTTAAAGCGTCTGGCAGATGGAATGGGGATGACTTTAAAATTGGAGTTTGTTCCCAAAAGCCTTTTTTCTAAATAATGTTACTGTCAGGGGACAGTGAATTTAACAGTATGAATACATAATTTCGGCTTTGATGGTGAACAAGTGAGAGCTGTGTTTGCATAGTGTTCAAAAATGAGTTGATGGCTATGGTACTGATCGCCGTTGGGCAAATCATTTATATCCCGTATTTTTGACCGAGTCTTATGTAAAAACAAATACATCAGCACAGAAATGTTCTTACATCTGTTTTGAGGAGGATAAATAAAAATGGCTAATACGATTATAGGTCGTGTTTTGG
>JAIEKC010000140.1:0-11518 GCA_029064505.1 Acetatifactor sp. | reverse complement strand
TAGACGAACCATAACAGGTAAGGGACGATGAACACCTCGCAGAAGGGGATATCATCATCCAATGCCAGGTGGATGATACGGTAGTTCTTCGTGTTCGTCCGTTCCAGCCAGGTGAACCAGCTCAGATAGACAGTGCCGTAGATCAACAAGGGAACAGCGTGCCCGTATTTCCGGTACAGGCTTACAAGCGTTTTCATTTTCGTTTTCATCCTTTCAGGCATGAGCCACTTCCCGCGGAAAGTCTGAATTTTCCCGGACGGCTCGTAATATCTCATAAAAAGTAGTATATACAATTATGTAGTATAGCCCGAATAAATAAAAATGCAATACCTTTTTTCTTAAGCTTTCCTAAAGATTTTTTAACCATATGCTTAAGCATTGTATCCCGCAAAGTGTGACGCACACCCCGGGCAAAGCTTTTTCAAACACGCACCGGAAGTCAGTACAACATTCTGACAGCTCTCTGCAGACAGGTCACGGTGAGCCGGTCGCTTCTCCTTGAGACTTCCCCGTCCGTGTGCACCCAGAGCGGCGCGGAGGTCTCTATGGTCACGGTCTTTGCCCGGTAGGGATTGATCCCCTTATAGCGGTAATGTTTTCCCTTGAAGGCGGTGGGCAGCGCGAAAAGGATCAGAAGCTTCGGCAGGTCTCCCACGGCACAGAGATCCAAAATACCGTCAGCGGCATCGGCATCGGGACAAAACATGAAGCCGCCGCCCTCATAGCGGTGGAGCATAAAAGCCACAAAGAGCAGTGTATTCATGTTCACAGAGATTCCGTTGTCAAGGATGAGCCTGCCCGAAACAGCCTTCGCGCCGAACAGCTGCCTCAGGGCAATACCCAGATAAGTCAGCTTGCCCAGTCCCATCCGGTTGAAGACATTCTTCAGCGGGGAGTGCAGCGCTTCCTCGCATACTGCCGCGTCAAAGCCGATACCGCAGCTGACGATAAAGGGTCTGGTCTCGCCGTCGGGGTAAGTGACGGCACCCAGGTCCATGGTGTGTACGCTGCCCTTATGCAGGATGAGCTCCAGGGCTTCCAGCGGATCTTTCGGGATGTGCAGATCCCTTGCCAGATCATTGCTGGAGCCGGTGGGAATGTATCCCAGGGTGACAAGGGAGGTATCCTTTATGCCCGACAGTGCCTCGTTAAGGGTGCCGTCACCGCCCAGGATGATCAGGCTGAGCGCTTTCCCCGCCACGGCGGAAGTAATCTCCCCTGCAAGTCTTGCCACGTCGCCGGGTCTTTCCGAAAAATAATTTCGGTAGGCGATGCCCTCTCCGTGAAGCTTCGGTTCCACAATTTCTTTCCATATTCTGAGTCCCCTGCCGGAGCGGGAGTTGGGATTGATTATAATATGATACATAGTCGGCCTCATCTTTCGCTTAACAGTTCCTTACTGATATTCACTGATATTGTATCAGTATAGGAAGCATTCGTAAACAAAATCCTTTGCATTTTGCGGATTCTATGCTATCATTTTATTGATATTGCAGAAATCGCAGCAGCTTCGGGACAGAGATATTCCTTCTTCATCAGGTAAGGAAGCGCGGGAGCGGAATCAATTTCTGCAGCAGGAGACAGACTCCCGGAATCATTTTGTGCCCGAAGCCGCGTGAGGCTCCCGCCGGCGGCGCACGGCCGGATGCGGAACATATGCCGGTGAAAGCAGAGGGCACAGGAAGCTTCCGGAAGACTGGACAATGAAATAATGAAATCAGGAGGTTTGGAATGTATTCTTTAGAGGAAGTAAGAAATGTGGATCCTGAGATCGCTCAGGCCATCGTTGACGAGCAGGAGAGACAGAACAGCCATATCGAGCTGATCGCTTCGGAAAACTGGGTGAGCAGGGCTGTCATGGCGGCAATGGGAAGCCCTCTGACCAATAAATACGCGGAAGGCTATCCCGGAAAGAGATATTACGGCGGCTGTGACTGTGTGGATGTGGTGGAGGATCTGGCGAGAGAGAGGGCAAAGGAGCTGTTCGGCTGCGAATATGCGAACGTACAGCCTCACTCCGGAGCACAGGCCAACATGGCGGTACAGTTTGCGGTCTGCAAGCCCGGCGATACCATCATGGGCATGAATCTGGATCACGGCGGACATCTGACACACGGAAGCCCGGTAAATATGTCCGGGAAATATTTCCAAATTGTCCCTTACGGGGTAAATGACGACGGCTTCATCGATTACGATAAGCTGCGGGAGATCGCGCTGGAGGCGAAGCCCAGGATGATCATCGCGGGAGCTTCCGCTTACGCCCGCACCATAGATTTCAGGAAATTCCGTGAGGTTGCGGACGAGGTTGGCGCCGTGCTCATGGTGGACATGGCTCACATTGCGGGTCTGGTTGCGGCAGGACTTCATCCCAGTCCCATTCCCTATGCGGATGTCACCACCACCACCACCCACAAGACCCTGCGCGGTCCCCGCGGCGGCATGATCCTTTCAAGCAATGCGGTAAATGAGAAATATAACTTTAATAAGGCCATTTTCCCCGGCATTCAGGGCGGTCCTCTGATGCATGTGATCGCGGCCAAGGCAGTCTGCTTCAGAGAGGCTTTAAGCGATGATTTTAAGGTATATCAGCAGAATATCATTGACAACGCGCAGGCGCTGTGCAAGGGGCTGCTTGCAAGAGATATCAGGATCGTTTCCGGTGGAACTGACAACCATCTGATGCTGGTGGATCTGACGAATTACGGTCTCACCGGCAAGGCGGTGGAGAAGCTGCTGGATGCGGCTCACATTACCTGCAACAAGAATACCATTCCCAACGATCCCCAGTCTCCTTTTGTGACCAGCGGTATTCGTCTGGGTACGCCTGCGGTCACTTCCAGAGGCATGAACACGGAGGATATGGACAGGATCGCAGAGGCTGTCGCCATGGTGATCAAAGAGGGCGAGAGCAGGATTCCCGAGGCCCGTGCCATTGTTCAGACATTGACCGACAAGTATCCTCTGATCTGATTCTCGCGCAGACGATCTGTTCCCGCAGACAATGAGCCGTGCGGCCTGCCGCGGAGGTATCCGGCTCTAAGGCTGACAGACGTATACATAGAAGCTTTCGGATCAGCAGCGGTTCGAAAGCTTCTATAGTATGCATCTGTCAGCCGTGTTCCTGATATGCCGGTAAGTGCCATGTCGTAAAGGCTCCGAAGGTTCAGGGTATGTTTCATAAATATGGTGTGCATGCACCGGAGAGCATGCTGTCATATGCGGGCATTCATCTTTTTTTCGGGTGGATCTGTCCGGTTCCGGAAAATGATTACTCAGGAGGCGCAGAAATGAAGCGGGAGAAAGGGCAGCCTATTGCCATGAGATCCATATATGTCATGAATGGTTTTCTACTGACGGTACACACATGCCTGTTTTTGTTCTTTGCCGTATTGGATGTAAAAGTGATGATCTATGTAAATGTGGGCAGTATTGTGCTCTACGCGGCAGATTTTCTTGTGCTGAAAGCCGGTAAAATGACATCCTATATCCTGACCACTTACTTTGAGATCATGATACATATGTTTCTTGCCGTGCTGTGCCTGGGATGGGACTGCGGCTTCCAGCTCTACTTTATCGGCAGTATAGCCATAGTGTATTATGCGGATTATTTCTCTGTACGTCTGGGGAATACACATATCCAGGGAATGGTTTTGAGCATAGGATGCTGTGTCCTCTATTTCATCAGTTTTGCCCTGACGCGTTCACAGCCGCCGTTTTATGAGATAGACGAGCGGATCATGGACGCGGGGCAGGTGATCAACGCGCTGGTGGTGCTGGTATTTTGTACGTTATTTTTCCGTATGCTTGCTCACAGTGCGCTGTTCTATGAGGTGGAGCTGTCCCAGCAGGCAAATTACGACAAGCTGACGGGACTTGCGAACCGGCGCAAGCTGCTGGACTATCTGAAAGAAGAGCATGAGGGAAAACGTTTGTCGGAGCAGTGGGTAGCCATCATGGATATAGACGATTTCAAGAAGGTGAATGATGTGTACGGACATAACTGCGGTGACTTCGTTCTGCGGACGATTGCCGGGATCATTTCCAGATACAGCGGAAGCTTTAAGACCTGCCGCTGGGGCGGAGAGGAGTTCCTGGTGGAAGGGAAATGCACTGCGGACGGAAAACCGGATTACCGTCTGCTGGAAAGCATACGGAGAGAGGTGGAGCAGCATCACTTTCTCTACGAACAGCAGGATCTTCATCTGACGATCACCATCGGCGTGGCAAAATATGAAGAAGGAATGTCCCTTGACGAGTGGGTGGATACAGCGGATAAGAAGCTTTATATAGGCAAAAAATCAGGTAAAAACAGAATGGTTGCATAAAAAACTCTTGTGCTTCGCAAAAACTTGTGCTAGAATATCTTTCGGTGACAAACAAGTGTCTGTGTGACAAAAACATTGACGGAAAAGTCGGAACAGTTTGTACATTTAACACAATAACACTGCCGATCAGTCAGTTCACAGATCATTTGTGCCGCCTGTGCGGCGGAATCATGTGAAAACATTTCACGATCCTGATTCAGTGCCCGCGCGGGCGGGTACAATGCGGACAGGTCCCAATGCGGACGGGTCCGCAGGGGAGTTAAGAAGGAATTATGGAAGAAACAGCAAAGTATTTCGTGGTAAGACAGAAAGCGGTACCGGAGGTGTTGCTGAAAGTCGTCGAGGCAAAGAGGCTTTTGGAGTCGGAAAAGGTTCTGACTGTTCAGGAAGCGGTTGATGCTGTCGGCATCAGCCGCAGTTCTTTTTATAAGTACAAGGACGATATCTTTCAGTTTCATGATAACGCCCAGGGAACCACCATCACTCTGACTTTTCAGATGGATGATGAACCGGGACTGCTGTCGGATGTGTTGAAGATCATTGCGGAATACCGCGCAAATATCCTGACTATCCATCAGAGTATTCCCATAAACGGGATCGCTTCACTGAGTCTGAGCATTCAGATCTTACAGACGACGGGGGACATTTCCAGCATGGTGATGCGGCTGGAAGAGCAGAGAGGTGTCCGCCATGTGAAGATACTGGCCAAGGAATAGTGTGAGAAGGACTTCGAAATCCGTCCCGCCACCGGACGGGATGCCGGGAAGTCTGCAAATTGTGTAAAATATGTGCCGTCAGAGGCGGCAGAGCGGGAGGTAAGGAACCATGATAAAGGTTGCAGTTCTGGGATACGGCACTGTGGGAAGCGGTGTTGTGGAGGTGATCGAGAGCAATAATGAGCAGGTGAGCAGGAGCGCGGGTGAGGAAATGCATGTAAAGTATATCCTCGACCTGAGGGATTTTCCGGGCGATCCTTACGGAGACCGGGTGGTGCATGATTTCAACCTGATTCTGGAGGATCCTGAGATCAGCATTGTCTGCGAGGTCATGGGCGGTACAGGCCCGGCGTATCAGTTCACAAAACAGGCTCTGGAGGCGGGAAAGAGCGTGTGTACCTCCAATAAGGAGCTGGTGGCAAAGCATGGCCCGGAGCTTCTTGCCATTGCCGGGGAGCATGGCTGCAGCTATATGTTCGAGGCCAGCGTGGGAGGCGGTATCCCCATCATCCGTCCCATCAACAGTTCCCTGACGGCGGAGAAGATAGTGGCGATCCTGGGTATCGTAAACGGGACCACCAATTATATATTGACTAAGATGGGCAGCGAGGGAGCGGACTTTGAGACCGTTCTGAAACAGGCTCAGGAGCTGGGCTATGCGGAGCGGGATCCGGAGGCCGATGTGGAGGGACATGACGCCTGCCGTAAGCTGGCGATCCTCTCATCCCTGATGACGGGACATAATGTGGATTCCGGGGATATTTATACCGAGGGCATCACAAAGATCACCACTGCCGATTTCGATCACGCGAAGGCGGCGGGAATGACCATCAAGCTCCTTGCCACCAGTAAGCTGACGGAGGACGGGAGCGTGCTTGCCATGGTGGCGCCCTTCCTGATCAGCGTCACACATCCCCTTGCCATGGTAAACGATGTGTTCAACGCGATCTTTGTCACCGGCAATATGCTGGGAGATTCCATGTACTACGGACGGGGCGCGGGAAAGCTTCCCACCGCCAGCGCGGTGGTGTCGGATGTCATTGAATGTGCCGTAAATCAGGGCAGGACGATCCCCTGTTACTGGAAGGCGGAGAGCGCGAAGCTGGCGGATGTGTCCGAGACGGAGCAGTCCTGGTTTGTGAGAGCGAAAGCTTCGGCGCGGGCGGAGGTGGAAGCGGCATTTCCCGGCAGGGCGTTTGAGGCGCCGGGACATGATGCGGATTTCGGCTTCTTCACCGATGCCATGAAGGAAAAGGACTTCCATGAAAAGTATGAGGCGCTGGGTGACAAGGTGCTGGGAAGGATCCGGCTGGCATAGAACAATTCACCTGCGCAGGGAATTGTCTTGAAATAACTTTGCAAAAGTTCCTGAGTAAAGCAGTGAAGAAAGAATTGCCGTAAAAGGCAAATGAATTGAGGAGAAGAGGAAAAATGTCTAAGGTTGTAAAGTTTGGAGGAAGCTCTCTGGCAAGTGCGGAGCAGTTTCAAAAGGCGGGAGATATCATCCGTGCGGACAAGAGCAGGAGATTTGTGGTGCCATCCGCGCCCGGCAAGCGTTTTCCGGACGATACCAAGGTGACGGATATGCTGTATGCGTGTTATGAACTGGCGGAGAGCGGAAAGGATTTTAAGAAGGCGCTGGCGGCCATTGCGGACAGATACAGGGAGATCATTGAAGGCTTAAAACTGGAGCTGAGCCTGGATGACGAGTTTCAGACCATCCAGGAGAAATTTAAGCAAAAAGCAGGAAAAGATTACGCTGCTTCCAGGGGCGAGTATCTGAACGGCATCATTATGGCGGCCTATCTGGGATATGAGTTCATCGATGCCGCTTCCGCCATCTTCTTTGAGGAGGATGGCAGCTTTGACGCGGACCGGACCGACAGGGTGCTTTCCGAAAGGCTTTCCCACTGTGATAAAGCTGTTGTACCCGGGTTCTATGGGGCAATGCCTGACGGGACGGTGAAGACTTTCTCCAGAGGGGGGTCGGATGTCACCGGATCCATTGTGGCTAAGGCGGCGAAGGTGGATGTGTATGAGAACTGGACGGATGTATCGGGATTCCTTATTGCGGATCCCAGGATCATCGATAACCCTGAGGGCATCGAAGTCATCACGTACAGGGAATTGCGGGAGCTTTCCTACATGGGGGCCACCGTGCTGCACGAGGATGCCATCTTCCCTGTGCGCCAGAAGGGGATCCCCATCAATATCCGCAACACCAATGCCCCCGACGACAACGGTACGTGGATCGTGGGCAGCACCTGCCAGAAGTCCAAGTATGTTATCACCGGTATTGCAGGCAAGAGAGGCTTCTGTTCCATCAATATAGAGAAGGCCATGATGAACGCGGAGATCGGTTTCGGCAGGAAGGTCCTGCAGGCCTTTGAGGAGAACAATATTTCCTTCGAGCATGTCCCCTCCGGTATCGATACCATGACGGTGTACGTGCATCAGGACGAGTTCATGCATAAGGAGCAGAAGGTGGTGGCGGGACTTCACAGGCTGGCGCAGCCCGATTCCATCGAGATCGAATCCGACCTGGCGCTGATCGCCGTGGTGGGACGGGGCATGAAGTCCACAAGGGGCACTGCGGGCAGGATCTTTTCGGCGCTGGCACATGCCAATATCAACGTAAAGATGATCGACCAGGGCTCCTCCGAGCTGAACATCATCATAGGTGTGGCCGATGAGGATTTCGAGACCGCCATCAAGGCGATCTATGATATCTTTGTGATCACACGGATCTGACGCGGCAGAAGGAGCTGCGTGCTCTGTGAACCGCGCAGGGGTGAGGGAATAACAAAAGGCATCCGTTCGGATAGCCTGTCTGAGCGGTTACACAAAAAGGCATATCGGCGCAAAAAACAACAGATGAGCCTTGACACCTCACAATGCGAGTGATATGATGAGAATCAGATTGACATAAGAAAAAGCGATGACGGAAACAAGTAGCATATCGATCGCAGACAGAGAGAGCATCATTTGGTGGAAGATGTTTATGTGGGTTGTATGTGAAAACCATTCTTGAGCTGTAATGCCGAAAGTAGATGTAAGCATTACCGTATATCTGCGTTAAAGGTTAGGATTTGTTGGAATCCGAAGTGAAAAATTAAGGTGGAACCGTGCAATGAGCACCCTTAGAGATATTTGTAAGTATCTCTGAGAGTGCTTTTTTTTGATCCTTATGGAAGCAGCGTCTCCGGACGCGTGCACTTACAAAGGAATGTTTTCTTATGGCGGTCAAATATATGACAGAAAGGAAAAGGTAAAATGAAGATCAAAATGAGAGACGGTTCCATTCGGGAGGCGGAATTCGGGGAAGAGCCGGGGAGGAGCGCATTCAGGCATACGACGGCGCATATCCTGGCGCAGGCGGTCAAAAGACTGTATCCGGATACCAGGTGTGCCATCGGTCCGGCTGTTGCGGAGGGCTTTTATTATGATTTTGATTTCTCCTTCCGCTTTTCGGAAGAGAACTTTGCCGAAATCGAGGCGGAGATGAGAAAGATCGTGAAAGAGAATCTGCAGCTGAGGCACTTTATGGCAGACCGTGAAAAGGCGCTGCAGATGCTGGAAGAGCGAAACGAGACTTATAAGATCGAGATGCTGAAAGAACTTCCGGAAGGGGAGGAGATCAGCTTTTACCAACAGGGGGAATATCTGGAGATGTGCGCCGGCCCTCATGTGGCGTACACCAGTGCGATCAAAGCATTTAAGCTGTTGTCCGTTGCGGGGGCATACTGGCGGGGCAGCGAGAAGAATAAAATGCTTACCAGAATTTACGGCACAGCATTTCCGGAGGAAGATATGCTGGAACAATATCTGGACCGGCTGGAAGAGGCCGGAAAGAGGGACCACAGGAAATTGGGAAAGGAGCTGGGACTTTTTGCGCTGTTCGGTGAGGGCCCGGGATTTCCCTTCTTCCTTCCGAGAGGACTTGTATTAAAGAATCTCCTGATCGACTATTGGAGACGATTGCATCTGCGGGAGGGGTATGCGGAAATATCCACGCCGATCATGCTGAACCGTCAGCTCTGGGAGACATCCGGGCACTGGGAGCATTACAGGGACAATATGTATACGACTGTGATCGATGGGTCGGATTTTGCCATAAAACCAATGAGCTGCCCGGGAGGTATGCTTGTGTATAAGATGGAGCCCCGCTCTTACCGCGACCTCCCCATGCGTGTCAGCGAGTTGGGACTGATACACAGAAACGAGAAATCAGGTACTTTGCACGGGCTTATGCGCGTCCGCTGTTGTACACAGGATGATGCCCATATCTTTATGACACCGGACCAGATAGCGGACGAGATAAAGGGAGTTGCACGGCTGATAGACGAGGTGTATTCGGAGTTTGGATTCCAATATCATGTGGAGCTGTCCACGAGACCGGAAAATTCCATCGGAGAGGATGAAGACTGGGAAATGGCGACAAACGGTCTGAAAAATGCCCTGGATGATCTGGGACTGACGTATGTGATCAATGAGGGGGACGGGGCGTTTTACGGTCCGAAGATCGATTTCCATCTGGAAGATTCCATAGGAAGAACCTGGCAGTGCGGGACGATACAGCTGGACTTTCAGCTGCCTCAGCGTTTTGAAGCGGAGTATATCGGGAAGGACGGAAAGAAGTATCGTCCCATTATGATACACAGGGTGGTATTTGGTTCCATTGAGCGGTTTATGGGGATCCTGATCGAACATTTTGCCGGCAGATTTCCGCTGTGGCTGTCTCCGGTGCAGGTGAAGATCCTGCCGATATCGGATAAATTCAGCGATTATGCGGGAGAGATCGAGACAGCCCTGAGAAGAGAAGGGGTGCGCTGCGAAACGGATAAAAGGGATGAGAAAATCGGTTACAAGATAAGAACCGCACGGCTGGAAAGGATACCATACATGCTCATAGTCGGTCGGAAAGAGGCGGAAACGGGCAGTGTTTCCGTCCGCAGGAGAGAGGAAGGCGATCTGGGAAGCATGCCGGTCAGTCAGCTGGTGCAGCTCCTCCGCAAGGAAGGGATCTGATCCGTCATGGGCCCGATCCCCACTGCGCTGTGAGCGGCCGGACGGTGATGGAAATATGTGTATTTTGTCGAAAAGTGTTGACGTGAGTGGTTAATGACGTTATACTATAGCTGTACAAAAGAGAAATGATCAATTTACAAATGATTCCTGATATACAAAAGATAAGAATAAGGAAATGGATTATGATCCATTTCCTTAGTTTTTGAAGAATCGTGTACGGGGGAGCGTTATGGAAGAGAACAACCGGGCGAAAGATGAGAGAAGGGAAGCGCGGCGGAGACGCCGTATACGCAATCAGATAATCGCATATATTACGGTCATCCTGTTGATCCTGGCAGTGGGAGCGGGAATCGTGTATGAGGTCAATCAGCTGACAGCCGGGCGTCAGGACGCCGAGCAGGAAGCACAGGCAAGTCAGGAGGCGCTGGATCAGATGCTGGCGTCGGAGGAGGTTATTCAGACACCGGAGCCTGCGCCACCGGAAATCGTGGAGCTGACACCGGAGCAGAAGCTGGATGAGATTGTGAATGCGGGCATAGAGGTGATGCCTCTGGAGGCCAAGGTGGCGGGGCTTTTCATTGTGACTCCGGAAGCGATCACGGGAGTGTCCACGGCGCTGCAGGCCGGAGACGGGACGAGAGAGGCCCTTTCCCAGTATCCGGTAGGAGGACTTGTGTATTTTAAAAAGAATATACAGTCTGAGGATCAGATCATCGAGATGCTGAATAACACGGAACTGTATATGAGGTATCCCCTGTTTCTGGCGATAGACGAGGAGGGCGGAAGCGTGGCACGTCTGGCGGAGGCCGGGGTGGGGACAAAGGTGGATGATGCGAAGACCATCGGTGAGAGCGGAGATACGTCCAACGCTTATCTGGCGGCACAGACGATTGGCGGCGATCTGTCAAGGATCGGGTTTAATCTGGATTTCGCCCCCGTGGCGGATCTGTCAAATGTGGAAAACAGCGCCATCGGGACACGCTCCTACGGCGCGGATGCGACAGCGGTGGCCGACTATGTGAGTATGGCTGTGATGGGGCTTTCCGAACAGGGGATCTCCACCTGCCTGAAGCATTTCCCGGGGATCGGGGGTTCCACGCAGGATACCCATACCGGGCTGGCATCCACCAGCCGTACCGCGGAGCAGTTCCGGGCGGAGGAATTTATCGTATTTCAGGCGGGGATCGATGCGGGAGCGGACATGGTCATGATCGGCCACATCTCTGCCCCCGAGCTCACGGGAGGCAATGATCCCTGCACTTTTTCGGAGACGGTGGTGACCGATATCCTCAGAAATGAACTGGGCTTTCAGGGAGTTATCATCACCGATGCCATGAATATGAAAGCGGTGTCCGATTATTATGATTCTGCTGATGCGGCTATCCAGGCATTGCGTGCGGGCTGTGATATGATCCTTATGCCCGAAGATTTTGAAATGGCATACAACGG
>JAIEKC010000014.1:0-2600 GCA_029064505.1 Acetatifactor sp. | reverse complement strand
ATTTCTTAAAGGGGTTGGGGATCACCTTTGAGACGCCTCTGTCCGGTGAGATCTATAACAGGCATATTAAGGTTCAGGGAGATCACGGTGTATTTCATGAGGTTATGGTACCTGTCATGTCGTGGCATCCCCCGGTTCCAATGAAATTATATGAGGCACAGATCAGAGGGGAGAAGCTGGTGTTGGAGGGGGAGGAACTTGCCAATGTCAACAAGATGCTTCAGGATACCCCTTACTGGAGCGCCTACGATGTCTGTCAGGACAGCGCCAGCCATTTTATGATACGGAAAAAACTGGAGCCCGATAACTGCTGTTACATAGAAAGTCTCCACGGAAATCGCACCAGAGGAGCGCTGGCATATGGCTCCGGGGCAGGCAGTGTTCTGGTATGTATCCGTGATTTCTGGGAGAAATATCCTTCCGGTTACACGGTGAAAGGGTTGGACAGCGACAGGGCGGAGTGCAGTATCTGGTTCTGGTCACCTTCTGCAGCGCCCATGGATTTCCGGCATTATGCCAACAGAGGTTATAACCAGGTCTGCTATGAGGGATATGATTACAAGGGAGCCACACCGGACGGCATTGCCTGTACCAATGAGTGCATAGTCAGCTTTTCCGATGAAATGATCCCCGGGGACGAAGAGGTGCTGCAGTTCGCGGAACAGGCAGACAGGCCCCCTGTCTATGTGGGAACACCGGAGTTCTATCATGAAATGCAGGCTTTCGGATACTGGTCTCTGCCTTCTGAAAATACGGAGATGGAGAGGTGGCTGGAGGAGCAGCTGGAGCGTGCCTTTGACTTTTATAAGGGAGAGGTGGAACAGCGCGGCTGGTATGGTATGTTCAATTACGGCGATATCATGCATACTTACGATAAAGTACGTCATCAGTGGAAATACGATATCGGCGGCTATGCGTGGGATAACACAGAGCTGGTGCCCACCCTGTGGCTGTGGCTTTATTTTATGCGGACGGGCAGGGAGGATGTATTTACCTTTGCGGAGAAGCTTTCCCGCCATGCCTCCGAGGTGGATGTGTACCATATGGGAAAATATAAGGGGCTGGGTTCCAGACATAATGTGCGCCACTGGGGCTGCCCCTGTAAGGAGGCCCGGATTGCCATGGCATCCCACCACCGTTATCTCTACTATATGACGGGGGACAGACGTCTGGAGGATATCTTTGAGGAATTAAAGGATAATGAACTGAGCTTTCTGAACAAGGATCCCCTGGGAGATTTCTTCGATAAGAAGGATATGGTATATCCCAGCCATGCCAGAAGCGGGCCGGACTGGTCCTCCCTGTGTTCCAACTGGATGACCAGATGGGAGAGATTTAATGACGGGCGCTATCTGGAAAAGATCCGGGTGGGTATTGAAGATATCAGACAGGCTCCGCTGAAGCTTGTATCGGGGCCGGACTTTGAATTCGATCCGGAGACCTGTCATCTGCGTTATATCGGCGAAAGGACCACGGGAGGCTGTCATCTGCAGATCTGTATGGGGGCGCCCCAGGTGTGGACGGAATTGGGCGACCTGATGGAAGACGAGGAATGGAAGCACATGGTGGCGGATCTGGGGAGGTTCTATTATCTGCCCAGGGAGGAACAGCTGGAGGAATCCAACGGCCTGGTGGGCAGCCGGGAATTCAGCCTGCCCTTTATGGCGTCAGGTATTGCCGCGTATGGAGCGTGGTATTTAAAGGATGATGTGCTGGCCATGCGGACATGGAAAATACTGCTGCATACCCAGATAAACGGTGATAACCATGAGGGATTTGCCCATAGCTTTTTAAAGGACTGCGGTAATCAGGAGCAGCTGAAGGAAATCCCCTGGATCACTACAAACTTTGTGGCCCAGTTCTGCCTGAATGTGATCATGGCGCTGGACTTTATCCGGGAGAAACTGCCGGCAACTATGGAGGAAGCAGTGAAGCTGGTGTCGGATCTGGATGAGAGCACTTTCCGGAAGGCATAAGGACTCCGCAGTATATCTCCGGTGAAGGAAAGCATCGGGTGTACGGGTGGGACAAGAGGGAGGAAAGATGGACGAGAGGGCATTGCCGGAACGCTTGGAAAGAAAAGTAATCTACGAAAGCGACTATGTCTGCCTTTATACGGACAGGGTGAGATTATCCGATGGCTCTGTCATAGGGAAGTATCATCAGATCCATTATCCTCATGAAGCAGTGAGCATTGTCTTGTTCAACGAGAAGGAAGAGGTGCTGTTGATCCGGTCAAAGCGTTATACCGTGATGCGTCTGGAATGGGAAATCCCCGCAGGCAGCGTGGAAGCCGGGGAATCAAAGGAAGAGGCCGCCCGCCGGGAATGCCGGGAGGAAACGGGATGCACGGTTAAGAATTTGACCTTTTTATGCACTCATAACCCGTCGAACGGAATGTCCGACGGTATATGCCATGTTTTTGCGGCAAGAATTGATTCGGAGTCCATGGACTTTGATGAGAATGAGGTAAAAACGAAAAAGTGGGTTTCAAAAGCCGATGTCTTAAAGATGCTGAAAAAGAACGAAACGAAGGATGGGGTTTCTATCCTGGCACTGCTTTATGCGTTTGAATTTTACAAGTAATGATTAGAGTGTGT
>JAIEKC010000139.1:0-4551 GCA_029064505.1 Acetatifactor sp. | reverse complement strand
CCGGGTGACGATGCCCTTGCCGCCAAACACGGTATCGTACAGATAAACCACCGGCACGATCGTGGATTCTTCCGTGTCGATGGGCGAGAACATCTTGGTCCACAGAAAGAAGGTTGTGGCATTGATGCTCCAAAAGGTGATGGACGTCTTGATAACACCTTTCAAAAGCGGCAGTGTAATGTGCGTAAACTGTTTGAATTTACCGGCCCCGTCCAGGGTTGCCGCCTCGAAAAAGTCCTGCGGGATCCCTTCGATGCCGCTGATATAGATAAGCATGTAATAACCTACGCTGCCGAAGACAAACGCTGCCACCATAGACCAGAACTTCATGTCGCTCCCAAGCCACTTGACTTTATCTCCTCCAAACAGCTGAGCCACTTCGTTCAGCAGACCATAATCATAATTGAAAATGTACTGGATCCACATGGTTGCCAGCGCCACGGCACTGATGATATTCGGCATATAGATCGCGGCACGGAAAAATTTCTTTCCCCGGATACCGCTGGTGATAATGACCGCCATCAGCATCGCAAGCACAAGCGTGAGCACACCGCCGACCAGCCAGATCAGGAGCATATTCCCCATTGCGGTGCGAAAACTCTGACTGCCGAAGATCTTGGTATAATTTCCCATACCATAGAATCCCCACTCAGACATCCCCGCAGTAACACTCTCCACCTGAAAGAAACTCATCAATACCGTGCGGCACACGGGATAGACAAACATGATAAGCAGGCACAGCAGTGCGGGCAGGCTGAACCAAAAGATCATTGCCTTGTTTTTTTTCATGTTGCTCTCCTTTCTATCGCTTCCACAGCAATCAATCTGTAATCAAAGATCCCGCAGCAAGCTGACGGGGTATCAATCTTGCGGCGCAGCGAGCTGAAAGTGTCCTTTGGACACCTTGGTATTTGACCCCGCAGCATTCGTCAAGGTCCCAAAGAATTAAAATTCCTGGGACTTTGACTCATTGTAACTCATTGCTCAGCGAGCAATGTTTGCCCACGGGAATAATGGGTACAAGAAAAGCAGGCAGTGCATGAGACTCCGCCTGCTTTCCGTTCATTTCTTAATACAGAGCATCCAAAGCTTCACAGAATTCCTTGCCGGTAGCATATTTTCCTTCAAACAGCTCAACGCACATGGACTTGATGCTTGTTTTCAGGTCATCGTTTGCGTGAATACCGGCACACCATGTCATAGGCACCTCCGCAGACAGCAGAGTCTCCACCGTACCGTTCAGAATAGCCGGAGCCGTGTTGCGGGTATCCGCAGGGATCTGCTTTGCGGTATCAGCCATCTTCTGGTCGAATTCACCGGTGGTCAGCAGCATGATAAAATCAAATGCCGCCTGAGCGTTCTCGCTGTAAGAGGTGATCGCCAGAGAGTTAGCGCCAGCATATGCAGCCGTATTCTCAACACCGTTTTCTACCGCGGGGTAATTAAACAGACCCCAGTTTACTTCCGTGCCCGTATTGCCGTTCACTTCGGCGGTAACATAGTTCGCGCACACGATCATGGCTGCCAGGCCAAAGCCGATCTTATTCTCGCTGCTGGGGAACTCATCCGGAGCGCCGTCCACGAAATAGCCGGCCTTTACCAGATCAATGATCTCCTGCGCTGCAGTTTCAGCCGCGGTACCGGTCCAGCCGCCCTTCGTATCCAGCTCGGTGATCTTATCCTCACCCAGGTGGCGAACCAGCTGATGATAGAAAGCGAAATCACAGTATGCACCGTCCTGAGCGATCGGGCCCACACCGGAATCCTTCAGTTTCTGGCATACATCCAAAAACTCATCCCATGTCTTAGGCTCCGCAGTGATGCCGGCCTTCTCAAAAGCATCCTTGTCGTAGAAAACGCCGCCTACCTGAGGCTGCTCTACGATAGAGTTGAGGTATCCCGTCCATGCGATCACCTGATTGTTCAGACAGGGATAACTGTAGCTGTCATAATCCACGGCCTTCGCCATATCTGTCAGGTCAAGGGTATAATCCGCATACACATTGGCGATACGCTGATAGTCATCCTCAAAAATATCGAACTTATCATTCGCTTCCAGAGAAGCGGACAGAACCTGATTGATGTCACGTCCCTTCCACTCAATGCTGACCTTGGCGCCGGTCTGCTCTTCAAATGCAGCGGCAGCTTCCTGGATAACCTGTGCCTGAGGCTCGCTGGAAGTCCACATGGACCACATCTTCAATTCCACGCCCTCATACTGCTTTCCGCCGCCCGCCGCGCCACTGTCACCCGCATTCGTCTGCGCAGGCGCTTCCGATGAAACTTCCTGCTGGGTCTCACTGGACTGAACGCTGTCCGCCGGCTTGCTTCCGCAGCCTGTCAGCGCAGACAGACATAAAGTCGAAGCCATCAGCAAACTGAAAATCTTTTTCTTTTTCATATTCTTCCTCCCTTTCTTTTCGGCACTGCCATAATCGGACAGATTTTATTCTCAGCTTGTTTTTTCAAGCTTTACATTTTTTATTATATATAAGTCCCTGCCATAAAGCTATGTCTTTATTGCTCTTTTCTTTATATATATTGCTTTTGTCAAATTGCTCAAAAATCAACCATTTTTGACTTGGATGAATCAGAATTTTATCTCTTGTTCTTCTTCAGCATTGGTTAATATCTCCAACAAAGAGTCGGAATCATCAAAAAAATTATATATAGTTGCAAAACAGAAGGAAAAAGCCTATAATAAAATTAAATTTCCAAGAACACGTTTTTTGTAAAATTGCGCAGTACAGGAGGATTGTTTTGGGCAGCTACCAGCACAGTTTCCCCAGGGAGACATCTGAACCGTCCGACCGCACGGTTCCGCGGTTAAATTATATCACACGGGATCAATATTCCACAGAATGGGAATCCAATCTTCACACCCATGTCTGCGCCGAATTCTTTTTCATCACGGACGGGCACGGGCGGTTTCGCACGCGGCAGGAAGAGTTTCCCGTAGCCATTCACGATCTGATCATCATTAACTCCAATGTTCCCCACACAGAGCTGAGCCAGGACGTCAATCCCCTGAAATATACCATCCTGGGCGTAGAGAACCTGGAAGCCATAACCGGTCACGAGGGCTACCTCATGCTCCATATCCACAGCGGATGGAAAGAATTAATGAACTGTCTGCACCTGATGCTTCAGGAATCATATGAAGCCCGGCCCGGTTATGGGGAAATCTGCCAGCACCTGCTGCAGGTGGTGCTGCTGCGCCTGAAGCGCCAGATAACACTCTCTTCATCAAGTGAGACTCTGCCTTCCCGTTCCAGTCGTGACTGCGACCTGATCCGGCGCTATATCGACAACCATTTTAAGGAGAATATCACACTGGATCAGCTGTCCAGGCTGGCCCACATGAATAAATATTATCTGGTCCACACTTTTAAAAAGGAATTTAATACTTCACCCATCAATTACCTGATCTCCAGACGCATTGAGGAAAGCCGTTTTCTCCTGCGGGAAACCAACCATAACCTGTCCATGATTGCCCAAATACTGGGATTCTCCTCACTGAGCTACTTTTCCCAGTGCTTTCGGCGGGCGGAGGGGATCAGTCCCGGAAAGTATCGCCAGCAGAATCGTCAATAACCGGCTGCACCTCCCCAATCTATTGCCGCGGGCAATGGAACAAAATCCCGAATGCCCGCATCCGCAGGATTCCGGCGAACGCCGCGAAGGTCCCGCAGATTGCCGCAAGGGTCAAAGCCCCTGCAGATTGCTGTAAGAGTCAAAGCCCCTGCAGATTGCTGCGGGGGCTTATCTATACTTTGATTTATAAAAAGACTGAATCCCGCCGTATCCTTTGGACACAGCGGGATTTTTGACTCAATCCACGATGGAAGGCTGCGCACCCTCAGCCTGCCGGATCCACTCCAGCAGCCTCCGGCGCAGCTTCGCTTTGATGTCTGCGTATGCCGGTTCAGACACCACATTATTCAACTGATAGGGATCCTTTTCCAGATCATACAGGAAATCATCCGCATACTCCTGCGCCGCCGGCGCCAGGAACCCGTTCACGCCAGGCGCATATACCGAATAAGTATAGTTCTCCGTGCGGATACACCTTCCCACCCGGCTTTCGGAAATCTGGGCAAAAACTTCATTGGGCCTGTCCGGATCTCTCTTTTCCACCACGTCCAGAAGGTTCTCTCCGATCATGGCATCTCCCACATCCACGCCGGCGAGAGCCAGAATGGTCTTGGGCAGGCTGGCAGTACTCACCAGCTCCTTCACGGCAATACCGCCCCGATATGGCCCGCCCGCTATGACAAGCGGAACATGAAGACAGCTGTCATGGCAGGAGCGCTTGTAATCGTCCCCTCCGTTTAAGTGCCCGTCCCGGTTCCGCGTCTTGAAATGCGATCCGTGGTCGGAGGCAAAAAGGATCACCGTATTTTCATACAGTCCCTTCTCCTTCAGTTTATCCATCAGCCGTCCCAGATTCTCGTCCAGGCTGGCGCACTGCCCCAGATAATCCGGATACTCCTCCGCGGCATTGCCTCCAAGGGCCTCCAGCGCCCCGGGTAAAACAAAATCCTTATATTT
>JAIEKC010000138.1:16106-23218 GCA_029064505.1 Acetatifactor sp. | reverse complement strand
CTCCTTGTCCGTGTAGATCTCCAGCGGGTCGGACTCCCTGATATGCAGTGTCCTGCGGATTTCCTTCGGGATCACGATCCTTCCCAGATCATCTATTCTTCTTACAATTCCTGTTGCTTTCATATATAAAAACCCTCCATTCACAACATACTCTTCCATATCGAAACGCGTTTCTAGTATCTGTAAACAGAGGATTATTATGCATTTTTATGAAATTTCATGTAGCAGAAACAGCTGTCCGTTCATTCAGGGGATTTCCTCATAGAACACGCCGCTGTAGGGATCCATTCTGTAAATATTGTCGGTGCCGCCCAGCTGCGGCACAACCACCGACTGCAAGAGTGTTCCGTCACTGCGGTAAAGCCCCAGCGTCTCTCCTGTCTTCAGGTTAAAGTTTACCCCCGGTTTTCCAAGCGCATCCATGTGAATGTAATTCTTACAATAGACCGTCACACTTTCTCCCGGCGCGAGTCTCAGAGGCGGCAGCGAAGAAGCGCTTCCTGCTTCTTCCCCGTCTGCCAGGAGAAAGGATTTCAGATTCACATCTTCCGTTCCCACATTTTCCAACACAATATAGTCCCCCAGTCCCCGGCTCCTTATCGCCGTTATCATCAGGCCCGCCTCCGGGTCAGGGGATGTGACGCATTCTATTCCCACAAAACCGTCTTCTATCATATCCGGTGAGATCGCAAACTGTTCCGTGTCCACGATATTGCCATTCACCAACCAACAGTCAAATTTGTAGCCGCATCTGGGCGACGCCGACACCGTCACCGGTATCTCTCCAAAATAGGTCCCCTCATACGCCGTATCATGAAAAACCGCATAATCTATGGAAATATTTGCCTGGTTTTCATTTGACAATAAAAGCTCATATGTCTGGTGCAGGTCAAAGGCCTCGGATATGTCCTGCAGCACATAAGCCGGTCTCTCCTCGAAAAAGCCGCTTATTTTATCGATCTCATTCAGGACATGTCCGTAATCCACATTGTCAGGCGTGCCCGTGTTTCCTTCCAAAAGCGTTGTCTCATTGTAAAGATACTTTAACTCACCGGCGTGGCTCTCGTGCATCTGTGACATGGCGGTCAAAGACTGCTCGGGAGCAAAAAAGTAATTTGCCAGAGACAGATAATAACTTATATACAGATTCCTGCCCTCGGGCCGGCTCATGATGTTGTTGAACAGCATGCTGAATTCACTCACATCTGTCAGGCAGCTCACTGTCCGCAGTGCATCCGGCCCTGTCCCCTCCGAATCATATACCGCAAATCCCAGGGATTCATCCAGGTCAAACATCAGGAAGCGATACCTGCCGTCAAACACCGTACCCTCCCGGTACGCATCTCCGGGGGAATGATATCTGTAAGTCCGAAAATTATTTACCATATAATCCTGATTGCACACATAGTTCTGGATCGCCATGTACTGTAAGAAATTCTCCACATCCATGGTCCGGTTCAGCTTATCCCAATTTTCATCCACATTCAGATCCGCCCGGGAAGCCTCCTTATAAAAGGCATTGTATTCCTCACGGACAGCCCTTTCCGTTTCATCTTCTCCTTCTTCTTCATATAATCCGGATACCTGTCCCTCCAGAACCACCATCCGCCCGTCATATGCACCGTATTTTTCCTCAAAATACCAGTCGTCATAATTGTTCACAAACCAGTACACCCCGTAATATTCCCCGTTTATATAGACACAGACGGCAGATGCGTGCTGCACATCGGGAAAACCCGCTTCCCCGCTCAGCCGGTTGACCAGTTCGTTCCTCAGATACGCATAGCCGTTATCATCTCCGCTGTTGCGGAGTATGAGCCGCTTATACCCGGATACCCGGAGGTTATCCGCACTGTAATCATCCTCGAAAAAGTAATAATCGAAGGTCTTATCCCCGTCATATTCGGATCGTGCGTACAAACGGAAAGAAGGCTGATTTTTGCCTCTGGATGAGGAACCGTACACACGCAATCCGCAATTCTGGGACAGAACTTCCCCGCCCTGCCGGTCAAACAATACCGCCTGTATCTCTCTCTCGTATTCTCTGCCCCTTAAGAAACGGTTATCCCCCGTCAGAAGTCCTTCCTCTCCAAACAGTGCGGCAGGCTCCCCGGAGATCGACAGCACAGGGATGTCATATCGCTCCTGCACCCCGGCTCCCACAATATAGGTTTCGGAGCACACCTCCGCAGGTTTTTCACTGGCGCCGCGGACGAGCGCCTTCACCGTATAGATCTGCTCCTGCTGCAGACATTCCAGACCGATTCCCTGATCCGCGTCATAAATGCCTGCATTACCGTTCTCCTCGGAAGGTATGGAACCGTCCAAAGTGTACAGGATCTCTCCCTGCTCCCGTGTCTCCAACTGCAGCAGGATACTTTCCGAATAAAATCCACTGTCATGGGAAAATATGATCTGCTCCGCCGGGGCATCCTCTTCCTCACTCCGCCTTCCGCCGTTTACCCAGATCCCGGACGTAAATAACATGATAAATGAAATGATCAGACATGCAAAAATCTGTTTCTGTTTTCTGTTCAATGGTTTTCTTTTTCCTTCATCAATATGGTCATACAGCCCGCCCTGCACTCTCAAAAACCGCAGACTGTTTACAGGTTATTATGTGACAGTTCCCGAATCCCGCAGAAGAATTGCTGCAAGCATCACTCGGCTTCCGGAGAGAATCTGCCCCAATCGTTACATATAACCGCAACAGCTCAGACAGGTCACTGAACTGTTACATATAAGCTAACATATTTTCCGAATCATGTCAAAAAAGACTTTAAAAAAGACATGCCTTATGCTATATTGTTATGGAATATCTCAAAGCGGAATCAGGAGGAATACCAAGTATGGCCGAGAAAAATTACCGACAGGAGATCAAGCGGCTTCTTTCCCCCGCCCAAAGACTCCTGCTGGAGCAGCGCATCCGCGCCGTCATGCCCCGGGATTCCCACGGCGGAGACGACGGAAGCTACACCATCCGCAGTATCTATTTTGACACGGTCACAGACCGGTTCTACAGGGAAAAGGAATCCGGCATCTCCCACCGGGAAAAGATACGCATCCGCTTTTATGACTGGCAGCACGGACTGATCAGGCTTGAGCGGAAGGAGAAGCGCGGGAATCTCATATATAAGGATTCCATGACAATCTCGAAAGAAACCGCTGATGCCATGATGCGGAATGACTACTCGCCCCTGCCCGACTATTGTAATCCCCTCGGCGATCAAATATACGGGCTGGCCCACTCAGACGGCCTGCACCCCGTAGTGGTGGTGGATTATGTCCGCACCGCATATGTGTTTCCCGTAGGACATGTACGCATTACCTTTGACTCCCTGCTGCAGGCCGGCAGGCCCGGGATTCCCGTCTGGGCTCCGGATGAGGGGGAATGTTACGACGTAATGGGAGACGATACCATTCTGGAGATCAAATTTAACCAATATCTGCCGGATCATATCCGTCAATTGTTAAGCAGCGTGTCCGCCCCACAGATGGCATTGTCCAAATATGTATTATGCCGCAATGCTCTTATGTGGAAACAGGGCGACTTTACTGGAGGAAAAGTCCGGGAATAAACTTCCGGAGCTTGAATGGATGCCCGCCGGAGCGGGCAGGGAGGTATAACAATGAATACAATCAAAAGTCTATTATCGGAATCCATGCAGCAGATGGGAATGATCGAATCCCTATCCATCCCCACGGTGGTTCTGTCCTTTGCGGTGGCCGCTCTGTGTGCCGCCCTGATCTATACGGTCTACCGTTACTTTTATAAAGGGGTCTCCTACTCTCCCAGCTTCGGCATGCTGCTCATAATGCTCACGCTCCTCACAAATTTTATCATCCTCTGTATATCCACCAATCTGGTGTTGTCTCTCGGCATGGTGGGAGCGCTCTCCATTGTGCGTTTCCGGGCAGCCGTGAAAGAACCCCTGGACGTGGGTTTTCTGTTTTTTGCCATTGCCGCGGGACTTACCTCCGGTGCCAGACTCTATCTCATTGCCATTACAGGCACCATCCTTGTGGATCTGGTATTTGTCATCTGTTATCTGCTGCTGAACGGCACTTCCTCCTACCTGTTGGTGATCCGCTACACGGATGAGGCTCTGGAAGCGCTGGAAGACGCTTTACACGGACAAAAGAAGAAACTGAAATCCAGACTCAGACGCGGCACCACCACAGAGATCACCTATGCCGTCAGCCTGAGAAAAGATTCCGATTCCCTGGTAGATGATCTCTCCGGAATTCCCGGCGTTAAAAACGTGATCTTAGTGCAATATAATCAGGAGGCCTGATCTGCACACAAGCCCCTCCTCAGAAAGAAGCAGTGATGAAAGACAATAAATTTCCCAAAATTTCCCTGACAAATCTACTCCCTGTTATCCTTTTGCTGTCAGGCGCATTTCTCCGGCTGGTCTGCCTTGGCAGTGTTCCCGGAGGAATGCATCAGGACGAGAGCTTCGTGGCCTGGAACGCCTTTTCCATATTGCATGAGGGAATCGATTCCGCAGGACATATTTTCCCTGTCTATATGGCGGACTGGGGGGATGGGCACAGCGCATTGTACGTCTGGCTGCTGATACCCGTTCTGGCATGGAACGGAGGACATTTCTCCCCTTTTCTCAGCAGGCTGCCCCAGGCTGTCGTCTCCATATTCACCCTGTGGTCCGTATATCACCTGATTAAGTGCCTTTTTAACAATAAAAAATTTGCTCTCTGGAGCCTTTTTCTTCTGGCAATATGCCCCTGGCATATTATGATGTCACGCTGGGGCCTGGATGCGAATCTGGCTCCCGGTTTTCTGATCTTCGGACTGACCTTTTTCATCAGAGGACTGGATCAAAAGAAATACCTTCTTCTGTCGGGCTTATTCTATGGATTGAGCCTGTATTGTTATGCCGTGATCTGGCCTGCGGTTCCGATCATGCTGCTCTTGCAGATCGTCTACTGCCTTGCCCACAGGAAGCTGCGCATTGACAGATGGAGCCTTGGAGCTTCTCTGATCCTGTTTGTCATGGCCGTTCCCCTTCTTTTATTCGTTATGGTCAATTCTGAGTTGATCCCCGAACTTACTCTTCCTTTTATGACCATTCCTAAAATGAGCGGCTACCGTGGTTCCGAAATTGCCTTGACCTTTTCCGGCATGTGGCGAAATCTCCGCACTGCTCTTTCCCTTCTGTGGCGCCAGGATAACGGCAGCGCTTTTGATATCCTCCTTCCCTGGGGACTTTTCTACGATATCGGCAGAGTCTTTATCGTGATCGGGGTCATCTCTCTGCTGATACGTTTGTTCCACTGCTTCCGCAAAAGGGAATTCTGTCCGGAGTACTTTCTATTCGTTCAGCTGCTGGGGGGAGCGATTACCTGTCTGTTGGTAACCGCCCTTCTTCACCAGATCAATGATCTGTACATTCCCCTTGTGCTCAGCGAGGCATATGGCGTATGGACCGTAACAGAGCTGGTCAGCCGAAAGAAGGCGGAACTTTCCAGGTGGCTATCCCGGTGCATTGTTCTCCTCTATCTGCTCTGCCTCGCCCTGTTCCAAAGGGATTATTACACCGACTACCGTGCGCTTGTAGGTGCCTGGTTCGCGGAAGGCGTGGAAGATTGCGTGGATTATGCCCTGGAACAGTGTGCCGCCAATAACATTGACACACTGATCACAGAAAAGGGAGCACAGTGGCCCCGTCTACTTCTGTACACGGAGACACTGCCCTCCCAATATCTTTCCTCTGTTGTATATGATGTTGCGCCTAATCCCGCCAACTTTGAGATCAGCAGCGGCATCCGCATCCATGTGGGCATCGATCATGACAACATCAGCTCCGAAAGTGTATATATCATTTACTTTATCGATGTACCGGACTTTGAAGATGACTTTATTCTGACCCGGTTCCACGACTGGTATGTGGCTGTACCGAAGGCAAAATAACTCTTTTATCTGTCCATCTCGGCGACACGTCCCGTGGATTTATGTTCTTTAATGATGCCGTCAATCTCCTTCAGGTCTGTGCTCAAAAGGTCGCCGGGAATGGTATTTTTCAGGGCGCTGACCGCGTTTCCGTACTCAAGTGCCCTCTGATACTCTCCCTCATGAGACAGCAGTCCGTACAATACGCCGGAGATATATGCATCACCGCTTCCGATACGATCCACCACTTCAATATCCGCATAAGGAGCTTCCTCGTAATAAGTGTCGTCCTTTGCACTGTAGATGATGGACCCAAAGGTATGACGCTTGGGACTGTGAACAATACGCTGGGTGGAGGCCACAATGGAGATGGGATAATCCTCCGCGAAGCTCTTCATGATGCTCCTTGCATCTCCCTCCTTCAGGAAAGTCAGCCGCGCCGTCTCCTCAGAGCAGAAGAAAATATCCACATACGGAAGGATCGATTCAATACATTCCTTTGCCTCAGGACCACTCCAGAGATTACCGCGGAAGTTCACGTCAAAGGAAATGATGGTTCCATGCTCCTTGAATCGTTTGATCATCTCCACTGCCGCCGCACGAAGCTCCGGGCTCAGAGCCAGTGTAATGCCGCTGGTGTGGAAGCATCTTGCAGAACTATAAATACTCTCGTCAAAATCATTCACGGACAGTTTATTGATGGAAGTATTCTTCCTGTCGTAGACAATGCGGGGCTTTCTGGGATATGCGCCGCTCTCATAGTAATACACACCCAGGCGGGCATCCTTACTCTCATCATACACCAGATAGTCATCGCTGACACCACAGAGACGGACACGGTTCTTGATATACATGCCCAGGTCATTCGCAGGCAGTTTTGAAATGATACCGCATCGCAGTCCCAGCATGGCAGCACCGGTAGCGGAATTCAGTTCCGCGCCACCCGCCTGTTTGCTGAAAGTGTCACCTCTGGTCATACGCTCGTTGGACGGCGGTGACAGACGCAGCATGATCTCTCCCAGTGACAACAGATCAAATTCTTTTTTCATGTGTTATACCCTCTCTTTTCTTAGTTTATGCGTTCCCCGCGATCTTTATGGAATCCCTGCTTCAGGAACAACTCTTTCGCTTTAACAATCCCCTGCTTCCGTTTTAAGCAGCCCCTTATGATTGCCGCAGGCCGCGGGCAGAGACCCGAAAA
>JAIEKC010000138.1:0-16006 GCA_029064505.1 Acetatifactor sp. | reverse complement strand
ATCATAGATTTTCCGGGTTCGCTTCGCTCGTCAAATGTTCAAATAAACATCTGCTCGTGCCAGCACGGCAGATTTTTTCAACTTATTGTCCCATGATTGCCGCAGCCTGCGGGCAGAGACCCGAAAAATCATAGATTTTCCGGGTTCGCTTCGCTCGTCAAATGTTCAAATAAACATCTGCTCGTGCCAGCACGGCAGATTTTTATTTGAACATTTGACTCTGCCCTTTGCGGACATTTTACCATAATTCCGGCTCTTGGAAAAGAGAATAATCCTTTTTGATACCGGAAAATCCCGCCCGCTATTCCGCCATATATTCCCTGTATTCCTCCTCACTGGCAAACAGAATATAACTGCCTTCCACCAGCCCCATATAACCGCTCTGTGTGTGATAACCTTTCATAAAAAATACCTCCTATCCAGAATTCATCCTTCAGCCTGTCCTGTACCGGTCTGATCCGCCGGTTCCATTCATTGGCTCTCTGTTTCGAATCTTTGTTCTGAATAGAAGATATCATTTTATGAGGGCAATAAAACTCCCTCAAAGTCTTTCAGTAATTCTTCCGTTTTATTTAATAAAAGCTCCGCGTCTGTCTCCACCAGTCCCGTCTTTTTATATTTATAAGTGAAGAACGGATTTCCGTATGCAGTAAAGGTAAGATTCCGTCCATACATTCTCAAAAGCCTCGGAACGCCCTCCGGGTCTATGGACGCATCCGGCCGGAAGGTAAACGCGATCCTCTCATTCTTTCCTTTGATGTCTGTCATGTAAAGCCCATGTGCCGCCACGCGGATCAGTGCGATCCGCAGCAGATTGTCCACGGGCCTGGGGATCTCACCGAAGCGGTCCAGCAGTTCATCTTTCATATCGTCCCGCTCCTTACTGTTCTCAATGCCCGCGATCCGCTTATAAATATCCAGCTTCTGCACCTCATTGACAATGTAGGTGTCGGGAATGTAAGCATCCACATCCAGATCGATCAGAGTGGCGAAATCGACTGCCACAGCAACTCCTTTTAAGGTCTGTACCGCCTCATTGAGCATCTTACAGTACAGATCATACCCCACTGCCTCCATATGACCGTGCTGGCGCACTCCCAGCAGATTCCCGGCGCCGCGGATCTCCAGATCCCGCATGGCGATCTTGAACCCGCTTCCCAGATCCGTAAACTCCCGGATGGCTTCCAGACGCTTCTCCGCAACCTCTTTCAACATCTTGTCCCGTTTATACATCAGAAAGGCATAGGCAGTGCGGTTGGAACGCCCCACCCGCCCCCTTAACTGGTATAGCTGGGAAAGTCCCATATTATCCGAATCGTGGATGATCATGGTATTGACGTTTGAGATATCCATGCCCGTCTCTATGATGGTGGTGGATACCAGCACATCGATCTCACCATTGATAAAGTCAAACATGATCCGTTCCAGCTCCCGTTCTTTCATCTGGCCATGCGCAAAGGCCACCGTTGCCTCCGGTACCAGACCGGCAATCTTCGCCGCAATATCTGCGATATTGTTGACCCGGTTATAAACATAATAGACCTGCCCGTCACGGGCCAGTTCACGGGAAATCGCCTCCCGCACCAGTTCCTCGTTATACTCGCACACAAAAGTCTGGATGGGCAGACGGTCCTCCGGTGCTTCCTCCAGCACACTCATATCCCGGATGCCGATAAGGCTCATGTGAAGAGTTCTGGGAATGGGCGTTGCCGTGAGCGTCAGTACATCCACATTTTCCTTCAGTTTCTTGATCTTTTCCTTGTGAGTCACCCCAAAGCGCTGCTCCTCATCAATAATGAGAAGTCCCAGATCCTTGAATTTCACATCATCAGACAACACACGGTGGGTGCCGATGACAATATCCGCCATTCCCTTCTGCAGTTCCGAGACAGTCTTTCTGATCTCCGCAGCCGTCCGGAATCGGCTCATAAGCCGTATATTGACAGGGAAATGGCTCATTCTCTGGACAAAGGTATTGTAATGCTGCTGCGCCAGAATCGTGGTGGGAACCAGATATACCACCTGCTTCCCCTCCTGCACCGCCTTAAACGCAGCGCGGATGGCTATTTCCGTCTTACCATACCCCACATCACCGCAGATCAGGCGATCCATGATCTTCGTGCTCTCCATATCCGCCTTGGTGTCAGCGATGGCCGCCAGCTGATCCTCCGTCTCCTCGAAAGGAAACATTTCCTCAAATTCTCTCTGCCACACCGTGTCTTTTCCATAGACATAGCCCTGGCTCTGCTGCCTTATGGCATAAAGCTCCACCAGATCCTTCGCCACCTCATTGACGGCACTGCGGACTTTTGTCTTGGTCTTCTCCCACTCTTTGGAGCCCAGCCTGTTCAGCTTTGGCTTCTTCGCCTCGGAGGATGCATATTTCTGGATCACATCCAGACCGGTGGCAAGTACATAGAGATTTCCGCCGTCACGGTACTCTATCTTCATATAGTCCTTGACGACATTCTCCATCTCCACCTTTTCAATTCCCCGGTAAATACCCAGACCATGGGTTTCATGTACCACATAATCCCCTACCTTAAGCTCGTTAAAGTCCTTGATCTTCTGCCCCTGATACAGCTTTTTGGCCTTCTTCTTTTTCTTCTCCGAGCCGAAGATATCCGTTTCGGAAAGTACCACAAACTTTAAGAAAGGATATTCAAACCCCTGTCCCACATACCCATAACAGGTCACTATCTCCCCGGGCTGTATGGTGCGAAAAGGATCCTCCGTATATACCGCTGCCAGCTCTCTGTCGCGCAGATCCTCCGCAAGGCGCTTTGCCCTTGTCCGGGATCCGGACAGCAGGAGCACCCTGTACCCCTTCTTCCGAAACATGGTCAGATCCTTTACCAGGGCCTCGAAGCTGTTATTGTAGGACGCGATACTGCGGGCCGCCACATCCAGCTTTTTCTCCTGCTTGAAGTATCCCGTCCTGCCATCCATTGTGGCAACAGTCACAACACAGCCTCCGCTGAGGGATGCCGCGATCTGTTCTCCACTGTAGAGAATATCCATCTGCCCCGGGAGGATGTAACCCTTCTCCACACGCTGCGACATACTTTCCCGAAACTCCAGTTCCACCGCATCCGCCTGTTCCTTAATCCGGGCAGGTTCCTCCAGGAAAAATACAGTCTCTCCCATGTTCTTCAGCAGTTCCGGCAATGTCACCATATCTTCATAAAAATAACGGATATAGCTCTCCAGATTTGCCCTGCTGTGAAACTCCAGAAGCTGCTCCCGTAATTCCCTGATCTGAGTGGAGATGCGGTGAGCCTCCTCCGGGCAGTGCCGGTCCCGGAACAGTTTTTCCTGCTCTGCCGCCTCCTGCTCCAGCTTCTTTAATCCTCCGCGCATTCTGTCCTCGTCCAGCACAAATTCTGTAGCCGGGAATATGGAAATACTTTCCAGCTTTTCAATGGAACGCTGACTTAAAATATCAAAACTGCGAATGGACTCCACCTCATCCCCCCACAGCTCAATGCGGTACGGATTCTCCTCCGTCAGGTCAAAGATGTCAACAATGCCGCCCCGCACGGAAAATTGACCTGCGCTCTCTACCTGATAACACTTCTCATATCCCATGGACACAAGCTTCCGCGCAAGCTCCTTCTCCTGAAGGATACCTCCTCTTTCCACATCTATGACATCTTTCTCGCGGTTCCACAGGGCCTGGGGCGTCATCAATGCCGCAAAAGTGGTGACAATAGTCACCGGCTTTCGTTCCATCAGTCTGCGGAGCGTCTTCACACGTTCCCGCACCAGCTGATTTCCGTGTATGTCCGCCTGAAAAAAGATCAGATCCTTTGCCGGATACAGCATGACATTTCTGTCATAAAACTTATATTCTTCAAATAATTCCTTTGCTTTTACATCACTATAAGTAACGATGACTTTACACTTTAAGCCATCGCTGATCCCATAGATTATATGAAGCTTCTGAGAATCCACACAGCCGGTCAGCGCAATGGATGCGTGTCCCCCGACCACCGCTTTGCGAATGCTGTCGAATTCCGCCAGCTCCTGAAGGGGTGCCAATAATGCCTGCATTGTTATACCTTTCCGTTTCGGTTCTGCATCCATCCAAATAGTGCCGGATACGGCAGCGCATTATTCGGACATATGCTGCTTTCTATTATATTCATTCATCGCCACATCCACATCCTCCGCGATCATCATACGAACGGCATCCGCAGCGCGCTCCGCGGCCTCATCCATAATTTCCCGCTCCGAAGGAGAGAAATGTCCCAGCACATAATCCGCCAGATCCCAGCCCCTTGGCTTTTCTCCCACACCCATCTTTACCCGCATAAAGCTGTCATGCCCCAGGTGGGCGATAATATTCTTTAAGCCATTATGCCCCCCTGCGCTTCCCTTTTTGCGGATCCGGATCTGACCCACATCGAGGCTGATATCATCGGAAATTACGATCAGATCCGCAGTCTCATCCGCTTTATAGTAATCCAGCAGCGCACGCACGCTCTCACCGCTGAGATTCATAAAAGTCTGCGGTTTGGCAAGAATGCATTTTTCCCCTGCGATCATGCCCTTGCCGATAATGGCTTTGTGCTTCTTTTCCAGTACGCCGATGTTCTCCTGATCCGCCAGCCTGTCAATCACATCAAAGCCGATATTATGTCTGGTATTCTCATAGTCCCTGCCAGGATTCCCCAGACCTGCAATAATATACATATAAGTATTTCCAACCTCCCTGATGCCGCGCAGCAGCATTTTACAAGTTCAAAGCTGACGGTCAGTTTAAGAAAACTTTACCTTCCCCTGCGGATACATTCATCTTACCGTTTTATTCAAACACAACATGATTCAAAACAATATTCTCCGCGTAGCTCTCGGTGTAACCGATCTCCGCCCTGAAATAGGAATCCTCCACCAGCAGGTCATGAATCGGCAGTTGCTTTAAGCCTTCTATTTTGATCGCCTGCTTTGCCCCCATGCAGTTAATGTTTCTCATTCTCACATTTTTAAATTCAGGAACATCCTCACGGGGAGCCTCCTCGGGATTCTCATCCACGGAGCCGTCAGAGTTCGACAGAACATATCCCATGGTGAAGATGATCGCCTCATTTACAATATCCGTCATATAAATATGGTTAATGTCAATATCCTCCACCACGCCGCCTCTGCCCAGCGCACTCTTAAAACGGATCCCCACATCCGTCCCCACAAAAGTACAGTTCTCCACGGTTACATTCCTCACGCCTCTGGACATCTCACTGCCTACCACGAATCCGCCGTGTCCGTGATAGACTACGCAGTCGTGGATATACACATCCTCCGTGGGAACGGGGATTTTCCTGGCCACCGCATTCTTTCCGGACTTCATGCAGATCGCATCATCTCCCACATCAAACTGCACATCATGGATATGCACCTTTCTGCAGGATTCCAGATCCAGTCCGTCGCCGTTCTGGGCATAATAAGGATTTCGGATGCTGGCATTACGGATAGTCAGATTTGTCGTAAACAGCGGATGTACATTCCACGCGGGGGAATTCTGAAGCGTCACTCCCTCGATCAGCACCCTGTCACACTTTACAAGACTTACCATCACAGGCCGGAAATAGTCGTAATACTCCGCCGCTTTACGCAACACCGCCTCAATATCCGCATCGGGAGAGATCACATCCGGTTCCCCCTCCGTCGCTCCCCTGTAAATGGTCTCCGTGGGCATCCAGATGCCGCCCTCCTTGCCCTCGATCACATGGGGGCACTTTTTCAGACACTGCTGCCACTGCTTCTTTGTCACCTTCATTTCTTTTAAGGGCCTCCAGAGCTGTCCGTTTCCGTCGAAAATCCCATATCCGGTAATGGCGATATTTTCAGCCTCGCCTGCATGGATGGGGGAGACAGTGCGAATGCGGGGCTGTCCTTCATAGTCTGTCAGAAAGACACGGTATTCTTCGGGATTCTTGTCGAAACAGACCAGGGCGCCCTTTTCCGTATACAGATTGATATTGGATTTTAGTTCTATAGGACCGGTCAGCCAGACTCCCGCAGGAATCACCACCGTACCGCCTCCCGCGCGGGAAGCCGCCTCAATGGCAGCCGCAATGGCTTTTGTGTTGGATGCCTTTCCGTTGGGCACCGCGCCATACTCCGTGATCACAAAACGCTGCTCCGGAATCTCCGGCAGCTTTACCTCCACTGACTTCATACCATACCTCCTTGTTCGCTCCTGTGTTTTCTGCCCTGCATATTTGCCGCTTTTTTGGTGTTTCGTTCTCTGATGCTTCCGTTTTTTGGCACTTTCGTTTCTTGCTTTTTATTTGCCCCGTCTCTCTCGACTTTGACATTGTCTGCCTTTTATATCTCTCACCGCAGACATTTCGCTCTTCCCGTCATACCGCCTATGGAAGCTTTTGTATATTCTCATACTCTACCGTCCACTGTCCATCCTTCGGAAAACCGGGCGATTCCCTGTCACAGCCTTCATAGCCTGCGGTCATGATGGCTGCCGCCAGAAGCAGGGAACCGTTCCCTGGCAGATACAGGGGCAGATCCCTTCTGCTGATCTGCATATTGTTTCCGCTTGTCAGGTAACAATTCTTCAAAGTATCCTTCAACAACAGCCGAATGGCAAGCTCCGGCTCATCCAGACGCACCGCTGTCATTGCCATGAGCGCAAAGTCCCAACCCCAGAGCGTGGGATACTCCCAGCACTTCTCCACCAGATGCAGCGTATTTCTCATGATCTCCGTGTCAATACGATCGCTGTCGATCAGTCCATACGCTCCAAGCATGGAAGGATGATCCCTGTTAAATTCGGTGAAAGTGGCGGGACACTTCTCGTGAGCCAGATAAACATCCTCATCGGCAGTCAGCTGCGCCATATGCTCAGCCACCTCCAGCCATTTGACGTCCGGAGCCTTATCCAGACGCCGCGCCCATTCCGCGGCAATGCGCAAAGTCACTCTCCAGTACTCTACTTCAAAAGCAGGATTCACGGTATCGGTTGCCTTATGGCATTCCTGCACGGGAATCACGGGAGCGGGAATGTCGTAACAGCCATGTTCTTTGTTCCACACTACAAAGTCTGCCATAAACTGTGCTGTTTCCTCCACCACCTGCCAGTATTCCTCCAGAAATGCCTGACTTTTTATATTGCGATACTGCATTTCCATCATGTAAATGATATGAGGCTGCTGCCATACCAAAAGTGGTGCGATATCGGAAGGACAATCCACTCCCTCCACAGCGATCATCTTCGGCCAGCGCGCTCCCTTATAACCGTTTCTTCGTGCATTCTCTCTGGCCTGGGGAAGATGCTCTCTATACCACCTCAGGCTGCGTTCCAGCAGGTCGCAGTGGTTCCAGAGCGGCAGCCAGGCGCAATGCCAGAGATACATCTCCAGATGCATCTTGCCATACCAGCTGTTACAGGTAAGCCCCGTTTCCTGCGGCGGCGTGGAACCGCTGGAATTAACCGCCATCAGATACTGGGACAGGATGATCCTGCGCTCCAGCTCCCATGCCCTCTTATCCTTACTCCGGTTCAGACGGATGATGCCGCCCTTCTCCCAGAAATCCTTCCAGCCCTGGCGGCTTGCCTCCATAATTTCCGAAACATTTTCTCTTCCGTAATTTTCCCGGGCATCACTTTCCTCCGCATAAAAGGCTGCCGCCAGCTCCAATGTACTGCCCTGTGCTTTCACAGTCAGACTGTGCTTCGAAAGCTGCGTCCCGATCTCTCCACTGGAAGACACTTCCACAAAATAGCTGTCCCTGTCCAGCTGTCTCTTCAGCAAAATTCCCCGCTCCGTTCTGTCCGCCAACACCGTACCATGAAGTCCATCCGCATTCCAGTCGGAACCGGTAATATCCGGAGATCCATAAGGAAAACAGATCTCCACTGTCAGGCTGCCTTCCGCCAGCGCCGGACTCTCTGCAATGAAACCGATCTCGTCTTTCCCCTGATCATGGCATGCCGTCAGCACTCTACAGGGAATGCCGTCCAGTAAAAATGTACTCTCCAAAATCCCCTCATACAGTTTCAGCTCCTGATGGATATCTGTCAGCTGTTCCGACCGGATCCTCTCTCCCTTGTACAGGAAACCGATCCTGCCCAGATTCAGGCGATGAGGATTCTTCCTCAGCCACTGATAGACCTCCTCATTGCCGGCAAATTCCTTTTGGGGATATCCCACATGCCTGCCATCGCAGACGTCATACTCCGTCATCACCAGATCTTCCAGGGTATATCCATATCTTTCACTGCTCACAGGCTTTGTATGCCACCCCCACTGGGACATGGTACATAAAGGCAACACATCATATTCCTCATACAGTGTCTGCATGCCTGTAACATCTGCCGTAAAGGCAAATTCTCCGTTTCCTACTGTGAGAGCCGACTCCTTGTCCACCTCTTCCAGCACCGGATCATGCCTGCTTATCAATTCTTTTCGGTCAATCATATTGTCCTCCAAAAGTTCTATTTCCGCAAATTATGGCCGCTGTCTGCCTTGAATAAGGTCTTATTATATCATGTCCTCAAAATGATTTCCACAGTTTTATTGTTTGATATGAGGCAAAAATACTGTATTTGTAATCCTTCGGACATCCTTCTGATCGGATATATGATCTGATCTGTCCGCGGTTCCTTTTCAATATATTTGTTTATGCCTGGGATCTGCACAAACACAGGCACCTTATGAAAAATCAATGTAACTGCCGTCCGGATACGCATATTCTCCTCTATAGTTAGATGCATTATAATGAGGGAACTTCACAGGATGGTATGTCTGAGGCACAGGATTGTCCTCCTGGGTATAAATATACATACTGTGATGATCCCAGCATACCAGTTCTTCCCTCTCATCCCCGAACAGATTGATTGCTTCACAGCAGAGTGTGGGATGGCCGTCGTCGGGAAACGCCACTGTCCGTACACCGTCGCCGTTCAGCAATCCGCCTTTTTCCGCATCCGCATTGGTGAGGATCAGTTCCACACCGCTGCCGTCCCAGTTCACCGGCGTCACCAGATTGCCGTTCATCTCATTTTCCATCTCCCAGATCTGGTTCCCATCTGCATCATAGAGATAAATGACTCCCTGATGTCCCCAAAAATTGGTCACCGCGATCTGAAAGCCTTCCCGGTCTTTACAGTAATGTGCCACGCTGACTCTCTGGGCATGACCTATCATATCCCTGGCCACAATATTTCCCTCAAAGTCACCGATAAAGAAACCCTGTGTTCCTGATACACAGGCAAAATATCCTTTGCCGTCACCTCTGAATTTCCCCATGACGATCTCGTCCGTATGATCTTTTGTGACAGGATAGCTCCACAGCTTTTCCCCCTCTGCACTGAGCATATCATAGCCGACAAGCACCTCGTCTCTTCCGTCACCGTTGATGTCCACGGGCAGAGGACAATGTCCCGTATTCTTGTCACTCTGATATCGCCACAACAGATTCAGATCCTCGTCCAACGCATATATTCTGCAGTACCGGTCCTTGATCAGGATATCCGCCGGTCTGTCCTTTCCCCTGAAATTGCAGATTCGGATACCGTCAGGATTGATCCTTTCAAAGGCATACACGTTAAAGGGCACACCGATCAGTGTACTGTCATCTTCATCGGAATAAGGCGTTTTTACCGACTTTTTCACCCGTCCTGTGGCACCCTCCAGAATCTGTATCTCAAAGTTTCTTCCCACGATGACCTCATCCGCTCCGTCCCCATCAATATCGTACACCTGCAAAGGCATATCCGCGGACACCTTTCCCAGCCTGCTGCTGTTCCCGGAAGGTTCCCCCAGCTGCCAGAGAACATTTCCCTCAAGGTCAATAGCTGTAAGACAGCTGATAAATCCATACGCATCTCTGCTGACACGTTTCTGCATCTGTGCCAGAACCACATGCCACTGTCCGGTACCTGTCAAATGTCCGAAGCGGACCTGCCTGGAGGTGCCGAAGTCATGCAGATCGATCTTTTTCCATAATTTCATCCGGGGATGACATGACATTTCTGTCATTTCCTGTTTCTTCTTCTCTTCCTGCCTTCTATGAAGTGACAATACCTCCTCCTGCGCAACCGCAGCAGCCACATCTGTAAACCGGGTAGGACAGTCCGCCGTGATCCCAATCTTTCCGCCCCGTTCCGCCAGTTCACTCTCAGCCTGCAGCAATAATGTTCCATTCACATAACAGTCGATCCTTTTTCCATTACAGTCTGCTCTCAGATCATACAAAGTATCACAATCATGGATAAACTCACACTCCGCCAATACGATCAGCTCTTCCTTATGACGATAGGAAAGCTCCGCTCTGCTCTTATCCCGCAGTGCAAAAACTAACGTATCTATACTGTTATTCATGCAAAATGCAAGCCCCGCTGTTCCTTTTTGGGATAATCTCTGTACCCTTACGGAAACTTCATAATTTTTCCAAAGCCTGTCCCCCGTCTCCAGAGTGGGAAACATGCGATGAGGACGGTTTTTCTCAATACGCATGGATTCCATATAGTGAACTCCGTCCTGCTCCGTGATGATCCAACTGGGCCCCGTCCCATTATATGTATAATTACAGACCTGATCCACCCAGCTGCCAAACCGGCCTTCCGCCACGATATAATGGTATTCTCCCGCCGCCGTGTGTTCCGGGTCAAAAGGAAATTCCCCTATAGGAAAATCCAAAAAATCTTCTTTGCACAATATCCTGTCTTTTTTCATTGTTCCATACCTTTCATGATCTGCAAATCCCTGTTTCTATCAGTATATCCTTTTGTATTCCCAGTGGCAATCAGATTTTGATCATCTTTTGATCTGCCTATTGACAGGAGCTTCATGTTACATTATTATAGTATTATCTTTACTGCTTTGCAAAAGCATCAACAGGGTCTTCGGTGTTTCACCAAATATCCCTTAACCATTTATGAAATATAAGGAGGTACCTATGCCGCAATTTTATGACTCATCCCTGATCTTTCCGGAGATACCGCCGCTTCCACAGGCCCTTGGTGAACCGAGACTCAGAGCTGACATCATGCGCCAGATCACAGGCGATGCCGGAACCAACGCCGCTTTTCAGATGCTGTCCACGCAGGAACAGGAGGCTTTTCTCGGCTTCTGCATGGGAAACAGAGGGTTGAAGGTTACATATGATCCCTTTTTTCTGCACATTTTTGACCCTGATACGCATCCGGATCGTCTCAGTCGCCTGCTTTCCTGTATTTTGAAGCAAAGCGTGACGGTAAAAGAAATTCTGCCACGGGAGCGCCGACGTATATCTGAAAACAGTTCTCTGATCATTATGGATATATTGGCACAGCTTTCTGATAACAGTCTGGTAAATGTGGAAATGCAGCGAATCGGGTATGATTTTCCCATCCAGAGGAGCTTTTGCTATGGAGCCGACCTGCTGGTCAGACAGTACGACATGGTTAAAGAACGCTACAAAAATCAAAAGCGGAAATTTTCTTACCGCCACATCAAACCCATATGTATCATTGTTCTCATGGAGAACAGCTCCTCCGCTTTTCATGAATACTCCACGGAATACATACATCGCTCGCAATTTATTTTTGATACCGGTCTGAAGACCGAGCAAATCGAAAATTTTATCTATATTGCACTTGATATTTTCCGGGAAATGGAACATAATGAAATCACAGAATTGGATGCATGGATGTACTTTCTTGGTTCTGACCGCCCGGAAGATATTCTGCACATTATGAAACAATATCCGTTCTTTCAAGAATTGTACCAGGACATCGTAAAATTTCGTTACAAGCCAAAGGAGTTGATCACTATGTTTTCTGACGCACTGCGCATTATGGACCAAAACGCCATTGAATATATGGTAGATGAGCTGAAAGCTGAGATGGCCAGACTGAATTCCGAGTTACACGAAAAGAAAGCGGAGCTGTCTCAAACAAAATCCGAGATTTCCGAAATGAATTCCGAACTATCCGAAAAAATCTCCGAGCTATCCAAAAAGGACTCCGAGATTTCAAAAAAGGACTCTGAGATTTCAAAAAAGGACTCTGAGATTGAAAGGCTCCGAGCTTTGCTGATGCAATATGAAAAGGGTACCTGAAGCTTCAGGCACCCTTTTTCTTGTAATAATGAATACAATGATCAGACAGTGATTCCTTAGCCCTTTACCGCGCCAACCATTACGCCCTTTGTGAAATACTTCTGCAGGAAAGGATACAGACACAAAATAGGCACTGTGGAAACGATAATGGTCGCGTACTTGATCGTCTCTGCGATCTGAGCTGCATCTTCGGCACCACCCGTATCCGTCATATCCGTCAGGATCAGAATACGCCGCAATACAATCTGCAAAGGCTGCATTGTCTTACCCTTCGCATCGTCATCCAGGTAGATGAAAGCCGGGAACCATGAATTCCAGTGAGCAACACCGTAGTACAATACCAGTACGGCGATAGTTGCCTTACACAGAGGCACCAGGATCTTCCACAGTATGGTCATATGCCCTGCGCCGTCCAGCATGGCGGATTCCGTAAGCGAATCATCAATACCTGACATAGCGGTTCTCATAATGATCAAATTATAAGTGCTCAATGCACCGTGCAGAAGGAGTACCCAACGCGTATTGTACAGATGCAGATCCTGGATATTCAGATATCCGGGAATCATACCGCCTGAGAAGTACATTGTGAACATAATAAAAATGGTAAAAAATGTCTTGCCGGGCAGATTTTTTCTGGAAAGGAAATACGCTGCAAGCAGGGTCATGAAAATATTAATAGCCGTACCTACAACCACATAGAAGATCGTGTTGCCGTAACCGGTCCAGATCGCCTTTGTGTTAAATACATACTCATAAGCCTTTGTACTCCAGCCCAGGGGCAGCATAAGCGCCTCGGGGTGTGACATCAGCAGGTTTGATTCACTGAAGGACGCCACAATAACATACCAGAACGGATAAAGGCAGGCTATTGTAAACAGCGAAAGGATAATGATATTAAACACACCAAAAATACGTTCACCGCGGCTGAGCTTCACCTTGGGGGCAGAATCCATCATATCTCTATCTTTTTTTGCCATATTATCTCGCCTCCCTTACCACAAACTTGTTTCCGTAGTCTTCTTACTGATCTGGTTCGCAATGATAACCAGAGCGAAGTTGACTACCGAGTTAAACAGACCTACTGCTGTCGAGAAGGAGAACTGTCTGTTCAACAGACCCATTCTATATACATAGGTTGAAATAATATCAGCCACATCATAGATTCCTTCATTATACAACAAGAGCGTCTTCTCATATCCGATACCCATGATCTGACCCACACGCATGATCAGCATAATGATGATGGTGGGAAGAATACTGGGAATCGTAACATGGATCGTCTGCTTCCAACGGTTCGCGCCATCCACCTTAGCCGCGTCATACAGCTGGGAATCAATACTGGTCAGCGCCGCCAGATACACGATAGAACCCCAGCCTGCGCCCTGCCAGATATTGGAGACAACGTATATGGGAATCCAATATTTTCCGTTGGCCAACAGATTACCGCCCTCGTATCCGAAAAGCGACATAAACGCTGTGATGAAACCATTTCCGCCTACAAACTGGCGAACCATCGCACACAATACCACCATAGATACGAAATGGGGCATATAAGTGATACTCTGAACAATCTTGGAAAATTTCTTACTGCGCAGCTCATTGATCAGCAGCGCCAATATAATGGGAATGGGGAATCCGATCAATAAAGTTGCAAAACTCAGCTTCAAGGTATTCGCAAGCAGACGTCCGAAATAGTAACCGGTAAAGAAATCCTTGAAATGCTGCAACCCCACCCAATCATTAAAATCTATGCCTCTTCTGGGATTGTAGTCCATAAAGGCAATGATAACACCATACATCGGTTTATAATGGAACAATACGTAATAAAGAATAACGGGAAGAAGCATAAAATAAACCGCTTTATTCTTTCTGATGATCTTCCATGTCCTTGCCCAATCGGTCTTCCGTCTGACCTGAGCCTTCGCCGGTGCAGAAACCTTGTCTTTTCCCATGCACAACCCTCCTACCAATTATAGAGACAGGAAAAGCCAGCTGCTGCCTGAGCGGTAGCTGACTTTCCTGATTTTTACCTCTTAATTTTATATGCTGCAGATTTATCTCGCATTGTAACGGTCAAGAGCAGCCTGCTGAAGCTCGATCATGCGATCAACACCCTGATCCTTGATCTGGGCAATATACGCATCCCACTCTGCCACAACATCGCTGGAACCGTTCAGAACCTTGCCGCGGAACTCGGTAACTGCAGTATCCACTACGGAGTTCAGCTTAGCATACTCGTCTGCCTCATCGGGAGTCATGGTTACAGGAGGCATCATTGTGCCGCTCACGTCATTGGCAGACCACATGGAAACTGCCGCCTTCTGCTGCTCGGTTGCGTAGTAACCAAGGATATACCCGGGATCCTGAACGAATGCACCGGACATATTTGCACGGCCATAGTGAGCCATTTCCACTGCAATATTTTCAGCATTCATGATGGAATCAGCATATTTTGCTGCGGTACCGTAGGAAGTCTCCTCGAATCCGTTGTAAGCAACGCCTTCCTCACCGAAGTTGATCTCATAATGTCCTGCCTCACTGTAGCAGAAATTCAGGAATGCTGCTGCCACCTCAGGATTCTTGCAGTCTGCGGTGATAGCCGCATGTGCCTTGGAACCGATCGCGTAATCAGGAGAGCCGCCGCTGTACTGTACTTTCTGACCATCTGTCAGAACAGGGAAGTTCACGCCTACCAGCTCGAAATCAGCGCCATAAGTATCAGGCTCTGCCCATGCTGCGGTATTCCAGGAACCCATTCTGGAACCAAGTGCGCCGTAGCAGATCGCGGAATCACCATTCATGATATCTGCCTTGGTGTTAGCGCCGGTCCACTCAGCGGAATCGGGATCGATCAGACCTGCATCCATCCACTCTTTGATCTGTGCCAGCATATCTCTGTAACCCTCTTCCATAGGGCCATAATGCACCTTGCCGTCTTCAGCGGATACATACATACCGCTTCTGAAGCTCCATGCACCGGGCATCATGTTCAGCATGTAGCTTGTGCTCTCGAAGGAAAGAGGATGCTCCACACCGTTCTCCTTCATGGCGGTCATAATCTCTGTCCACTTGTCGATGGTGGTCAGGTCTTCTACCTTGTAGCCTGCCGCCTCTACCAGATCCTTACGTACAACAGGACCGGATGTGGTGGTCAGCATCACGCTGCCGCGGGTGAACGGGAAGCAGTAGTAATGACCGTCATCGGTCTTAATGGAAGTATCCAGGGAAGGATTGTCCTGCAAAAACTGCCAGAGGTCTGCCGCGGGACCGTCAGGGGTGATCAGGTCATCCAGCCAGATCACTACGCCGTCTGCCTCTGCCTGGGAAGGTCCTCCGGGATATCCGGATGTCCACTCCCACTCAATAATATCGGGAAGAGTGCTGCCGGTGGTCATCAGGTTAAACGCTGTGGTAACCTCGTCACTCTTGGTGGTGGCAGGGCCCTGGAACTCTACTTCAATACCCGTCAGCTCCTGCCAGCGCTGAGCCCACTGTGTCATCTGTACGGAATCGGGTGTGTCGGCATGGTTCATAACGTTGCCGGGAACGCTCATCCAATATGTAAGCTTCACGCCTGCGCCGTCCGCGTAGGGATACTGTACATAGCTGCTTCTGGGTGTAGACAGTGCACCGGGCTTGCCCTGCTCCGCCTCGCTCAATGCGGGGAGCAGGTCACTGCCGGAATCAGCAGCGGAGCTGCCGGAATCAGCAGGTGCTTCGGACTGTGCTGTAGAACCGGAATCACTACTGGGGGGGGTACTGCTTGATGCGTTGCCATCATCGCCACCGCCGCAGCCTGCCAGCATGGAAACTGCGAGTACGGAAGCTGTTGCAACAGACAAAAACTTCTTCTTCATTTTTTTTCCTCCTGTTTTCGCTCATAAAAAAGCTTGTTTTGCTTACACTTTAATATTGCAAAAATGTAAGTACTTACATAGTATATAAC
>JAIEKC010000137.1:0-3563 GCA_029064505.1 Acetatifactor sp. | reverse complement strand
GAACAGCACCGGTGATGAGGCAGGGGGTGAGGAGTAATGGCAAAGCGTCAGGAAGATACGCCTCCCGCCGGCTCGCCGGCATGGATGGCTACCTTCAGCGACCTGATGAATCTGTTGCTTTGCTTCTTCGTTATGCTGTTTGCCATGTCTACTCTCGAGGAGAGCAAGCTTCATGAACTGGTTGCGGCAATGAACAATACGATCAGTATTTTCGACGGAGGAGCCAACGCCATAGGAGACGGCATGCTGATCAGCAACGGTGTCAGCCAGTTAAATGAATTGGACCAGTATATCAACAGTACCGGTAAGACGGCTGACAGTGCCAATGAAGGCGAGGATCTGCAGGATTATGAGAATTCTCCCGAGGCGATGAAGGAAATTATTGAAGAGGCACAGCTTGAGGCAAATGAAGAGCTGTCTGAGAACATGGCGGAAGCACTTCAGGAAAGCAGTATTTCCGATCAGGTAGATGTCAGCTTTACGGCACAGTATGTACAGCTTACCATGAATGGAGCACTGTTATTTGATTCCGGAAGTGCGGAACTGAAAGAAGAATCCCTGCAGATATTGCAGAAGGTGGGAGATATCTTACAGTATTACGGTACCGGAACCATCGAGATCGAGGGTCATACGGACAATGTGCCCATCAGCAGTTCACATTATCCCAGCAATGAGGAACTGAGCAGCGCCAGGGCGCTTTCCGTATTCTATTTTCTGATAGAGAACACATTGCTCGATCCCACAAACCTGCGGCATGCCGGAATGGGAGAACGCGTTCCCATAGCCGATAATTCCACCGCGGAAGGCAGGAGCAGGAACCGAAGGGTTGAAATCAGAATCTATAATTCGGCGAGATGAGAGCCGGAATAAGAAAATGAGGGTGAATAAATATGAAGAAGAATTTACTGACAGTATTGATCTTGGCATTGTTGATTGTGAATATCGTGCTTACCTCCATTATGATGGTGAGTGTGATCGGCGCCAACAAGAAGACGGCGGATCTGGTAGGTAATATCACTACCGCGCTGAATCTGCATTTGTCGGTTCCCGGCAGTGAAGGGGATGCCGAGCCGGCAGTGTCTTTGGAGGATACTGATATATATGCGCTGCCCGAATCCATGATGGTTCCTTTGACTACTCCAGACGGAAGCGATTCTTATATGATCTTCGAACTGTCGCTGTCCATGAATAACAAGGGAGACGGTTACAAGAAGCTGGGGGAGAATATTACTTCCGGCAGTTACGATTCCCTGATCAAGGATAAGGTAAATTCCATTGTGGGCGCACATACCGAGGAAGAGTGCCGAAATGATATAGAATCCATAAGAGCAGAAATCCTTCAGGCTGTTCAGGAACTGATTGGTTATAATTTTGTTTACAGGGTTAACATCAGCGGCGTAAAATTCAGCTGATGATTTTGCAACAGGTAAACGGATAGTTTGATAGGAGGTGAGCTTGTGTGGGCGAGGTCCTTTCCCAAAGCGAAATAGATAATCTGCTTGCGGCGTTGTCTTCAGGAGAATTGGATGCAGACCAGATGCAGGAGACTGAAGAAAAGCAGGTTAAGAATTATGACTTCAGCCGCCCTACAAAGTTCTCAAAAGAGCATTTAAGGACACTTGAGATTATATTTGAACACTACAGCCGATTGATTTCAACCAATCTCCCGGTGTATTTGCGGAAGAATGTCCAGGTGGCGGTAGCAAGTTCGGAGACGGTTACATTTAACGAATTTACAAATGCTTTGTCGAATCCCGTTATATTGGGAATCATAAATTTTGCGCCGTTGAACGGCACGATCATTATGGATCTGGCAACCAATCTCGGCTATGCGATGCTGGATCGTATGCTGGGCGGTACAGGGGTTCCGCTGGAAAAGAGCAGAGAGTTTTCCGAGATTGAAATGACCATTATCGAGAAGATATTAGTAATGTTCACACAGTTATTAAGGGAGCCGTGGAAGAATGTTATTGATATAGCGCCTGTGTTGCAGCGTCTGGAGACTAATCCCCAGTTCGCGCAGGTGATTTCCCCTAACGACATGATAGCAATCGTTACTTTGAACATGAAGATAGGGGATGTGGAAGGCTTTATGAATGTCTGTCTTCCGTTCTTTACTTTGGAAGATGTCATGGATAAGCTGAACACAAAGTACTGGTTCTCCACGATGCAGGAGAATCATGACGAGAATTATGAAGCTTACATTGAGTCATTGATTCGAAGGGCAGATATACCTGTCAGAGCAGTTCTGGGCAAGAGCATGATTTCTGTGAATGATTTCTTGAACCTGCAGGTTGGCGATTGTATCCGTCTGGGATCCAGAGTGGATGATGACATGAACATATATGTAGGTAATATTAAAAAATTTACCGCATTACCCGGCGCCGAAAAGGATTCATATGCTGTCCGGATCACATCGGTAATCAGAGAGGAGGAGTAGAGAATGGATGGAATGCTATCTCAGGATGAGATAAATGCATTGCTTAACGGCATGGATCTGCCTGAGGGAGACGGAGATGCCGAAGAAGTTTCCGTTGGAGCCGGAGAAACCATAACGGAAGTATCCAGCAGTGAACCATCAGCAGGCAGTGCTGCGCAAGCGGTAGAAGTGCCTGAGATTCTTACAGATGTAGAGAAGGATGCCATTGGCGAGGTGGCTAATATCAGTATGGGGTCCTCGGCAACGACTTTGTATTCGCTGGTGAATCGAAAGGTCAATATTACCACACCTGTGGTTCAGGCTGCAAGGTGGGAAAGCCTTTTGGTGGAATATGAAAGACCCTGCGTCTTCATTCAGATCAAGTATACAATGGGGTTGGACGGTACCAATATTCTGGTACTGAAAGAACATGACGTTAAGGTTATCACTGACCTGATGATGGGTGGTGACGGTACAAATACAGACACGGAGCTCGGTGAATTGCATCTGAGTGCGATTTCCGAAGCCATGAACCAGATGATGGGATCCGCGGCAACTTCTCTTTCGACCATGTTGAAGACGACTATTGATATCAGTCCGCCGGAGGCGTCATTGCTTGATCTGACGACGATCAGAGCAGGAGAAGACATATCGCCATTTTTGGGAGGAACTTTTATTAAGATTTCATTCCGCCTGCAGATTGCCGATCTGGTGGACAGTACGATAATGCAGTTGTATCCGGTTGATTTTGCGAGATTGATCGTTAATACCTTTATCGATAACCAGGACGGCGGAATGGGAACGGCGGCGGAAGAATCCAAGGCCGCAGATGCGCCTGCGGCATCTACGCAGGGAGGCACGGGCGCAACGCCCCAGATGGATATGATGGGTCAACAGGATATGAATGGTATGCAAATGGGTATGAACCCGCAGATGATGGGGATGAATCCTCAGATGATGGGTATGAACCCCCAGATGGGCATGAATCCGCAGATGATGAACCCGCAGATGATGATGAATCCTCAAATGATGATGAATCCTATGGCAATGCAGAATGTAAATATTCAGCCCGCTCAGTTTCAGAACTTTTCAACGGATATGAAAAATGTCCCGGGAGGCGAGAATATTGGCCTGATCATGGATG
>JAIEKC010000136.1:0-2615 GCA_029064505.1 Acetatifactor sp. | reverse complement strand
CTTATAATCTTCATCCACCTTGACTCCCGCAAGGTCATACTCCCTGATGCGGTCACCGATGGTTTTATCCACATTGCTTTTAATGCGCTCCATGGAGGAATATTTCTCCACCCGCTGCCTGACATATTCCTCGGACAGCTCCAGTTCCTCGCACAGAACTCTGATAATCTCCTCCGGATCTTCGATCTGATTATGTATGACGGAGATGGTGCAGACTGTCTTATTGTCCGCCAGCACCATTCCGTTGCAGTCCAGTATCCTTCCTCTGGCGGCCTTGATGCTGCGCTCCCTCTCATGGAGGTCCGTGGCCAGCTGCGAATAATGGTCCGCACGCCATATCATGAGATAGATCAGCCTGCCGAACAAAAGCAGCAGCATCGCTGCGCATCCCAGAAAGATCACAAGTATCTTCTTTCTGTGAAATATTTTATTGTTGTCAGATAACATACAGAACCTCATAAAAAGGATTACTATACTTTATTCTTCTTTTTATCAGGTTATGACACTTATATTCTACTTCCTGTTCCGCAGCCCCTGCTGCGACCCGGCTTAATGGGAAGAACGCCGTATTTGCGTTCTTCCGCATGGAATATAGAACTTCTTGGCGTCCCATCCCATGATGGGACGTTTTTAGAAGTTCTTTCCACGCTATTCCTGGGGCTGATTGATCAGGTTATCATTCACCGGCATATTGGGATCTATAATGGGAGTGCTGCCGCCCTCCACAAGGAATCCCGCCCTGGCATCGTACTTATCCCCGGTGTCCGGATCCACCCGGTAACCTGTTGCCGGGTCAATGGGAAAATCCATCCAGACAGGCCGGGTACCGTCCGGATTCAGAAACATACTCTCGTCATCCTCCGGTTCCCCTTCCGTCCCTTCGCCTTCCAGAGCATCCTCTTCCGGTTTCTGTGTATACTGCGTGGTGATCTCCATCTGCAATGCGTCCAGTTCCGCAATCTCCGCCTCACTCAGCTCCTCTGTCATGAAAATGTTCAGATAAGGCAGCGCTTCCGTCAGGATATTCCGCACGATCCCCGTAGCAAGCTTGGCGTCACCCTGCTTGGCCACATTGGGTCTGTCCACCACCACATAGATGGCGATCTGTGGATCGTCCGCAGGAGCATATCCGATAAAGGAGACCACATGCTCCGTATCGGAACGGCGGTGGGTATTTTCGTCAATGGTCTCCGCCGTACCCGTCTTTCCTCCGATCATATAGCCTGCCGGACGGGCTGTATGACCTGTTCCGTAATCCACTACCGCCACACAGTACTGTCTGATCAGCTCTGAAGTAGATTCGGAAATAACCTGCTTCAGCACTCTGGGTTCAATGTTGGCCACAGTTGCCCCATTGGCATTCGTGATCTTATCCACGATATGAGGCTCATAATAATAGCCGCCGTTGACAAGCGCACAAAACCCGGTTATCATCTGGATCATGGTCACATTAAAATTCTGTCCGAAGGAGTTGGTTGCAAGATCCGTAGGTCCCATCTGATCTGTAGTGTAGATCAGGCTTGCAGTGCGCGCTTCCCCTGCAAGATCAATGTTTGTCTTTAACCCGAAATTAAATATCTGCTGATATTCTGTAAAATCTTCCTTTCCAAGCACCTGGGCGATCTTCATCATGGCTACATTACAGGATTTCGCCACAGCCTGCTCCAGAGTCACTGTCCCATCATACCTGTTATGGCATTTGATCTCATATCCGCCTATCTCCATCTTACCGGAACACTCAAAGGTAGTGTTGGGAGAGATCACAGCTGTCTCGAGAGCTGCCGCCACCGTAAAGGGCTTCGCCGTGGAACCGGGCTCGTAAGTACCGGTAATGCAGTAATTCTTCCAGAGATTATTCAGGTTCAGATAGATCTGGTTCTCGTCCATCTCCGCCAGTCTGGCCTCGCTGATGTAATTTCCCGTCTTGTGGATCTCAAAATAGCCGTTGGCATTCGTGATCTGTTCCACTTCCATGGAGCCGATCAGACTGGCCGTATTTCTGGTATCATTCAGATCGTATGTGGGATAGCTTGCCATGGCAAGTATCTCTCCCGTATCCACCTGCATTATGATACAGCCCACATTCTGTGCACCGTTGGCTCCCTGTACAAATCCATCCTTGTATTCATCGTTAAATTTCTTCAGATATTTCTCCACGATCATCTGCAGGTTAGTGTCCGTGGTGGCATGCAGCGTATATCCGTCCAGAGGAGGCTGAATGGTACGCTCCAGATTCAGGTCATCGTTCAGATAACCGTACTCTCTGCCGTTCACACCGCTCAGCACGGAATTATAATATTCTTCCAGCCCATAACTGCCCCTTCCGTCCGAGGTGGTGAACCCTATGACATCAGCCGCCAGAGAGCCGTAGGGGTATACCCGTCTGTACTCCTCCTCAAACCAGACACCCTGGATATTGCTCTTGTCCGCCCTGACCTCCGGGCTGTCATCTTCCGCCGGGATCTTTGCTTCCAAAAACCCGCTGATCTCCTCGTAGGTCAGCTGTTTCAAAGGTACGTACCAGGAAGAGTTCACGTTTGTGGTCACATATCTCCTGATCTCCTGCATGTCCAGATCAAAATACTGACCCAATGCAGCAAGCGTAGGTTCCAGAT
>JAIEKC010000135.1:0-2122 GCA_029064505.1 Acetatifactor sp. | reverse complement strand
ATTGATTTTCTTTGATCAATTGCAATTGTTCATCCAATTCCTGCTTCCTTCCCTCATCCAGTTCCACAAAGGTATCCGTCAGTCTTGCCGTCTCCCGGATGGCGGCGTCATGCCCGGTGAGCGCTGCAAAGGGAGAAAACTGAGCCGCACGGTCGGGAAGCGGCATCTGCGGATGCCTTGCGGATACAGGATGGGGCAAATTTATGATATCATCATATTTATGGTCATTTACAAAACTCATGTCTGATATCCTCACACGCATTTTCATCATCTTGATCTACGCCTTATGCCCGCCGATCTGCCGGTTGCGCTCTATGGTGGTTGCACCCTCCTGCAGATTCATACCCTTGAGCATGGCGTTCTTGCCGTACTTCTTTTTTACGGACAGCATGGCTTCCTGCAATTTCCGTTCCTTTGCAAGCTTCGCATCCTCCGCTTCCTTCTCTTTTGCCAGCTCCCCATAGTCTGTAAACAGATCCAGCTGTTCATATTGCTCTGCTTCCCTGATTTCTGTCTCATCCACCAGGTGATTCGCCACCACTGTCACACGGCGCGCCAGCAGATTCGGATCAACGATCTGATCATACAATTCCATAACCGCATCTGTAATGATCTTTGTGGAAGAAGTCCGGCGTTTCAGATTGGCCGTCCCGTGAGCATGTTTCGGAATCCTCCTGCCATAACGGTCTGTTGTTACCTCTCCTTTATAGCGGTTCCTGATTCCGGAATCGGTGAGATTGTCAATGTCATAACCCACCGTAAGTACGATCTGATCGGTTACCAGTTTCTTTTCCACAAGATCCAGCGCCAGCAAATCCGTCATCTCACGGACGATCAGCTTAGTCTTGTCAAAATCGTAGGGACATTGTAATACTTGTCCGGAACTTATGCAGTTGGTTTCCGGTTTATAAGCTTTTATCAGATCCATGGTGACGGGTTCCCATCCCCAGGCATGATCTATGAGGAGCTCCGCATTGATCCCAAAGAGTTTGTACAATAGCTCCTCGTTGTAGTAATCTTTGTCTCCGCCCAGAGAACATCGGGCAATATCCCCCATAGTGAACAGTCCCACTTCCTCCAGCCGTCTCCGATAGCCCTGTCCCACCCGCCAGAAATCGGTGAGAGGTCTGTGGTTCCACAGTTGTCGCCGATAGCTCATTTCATCCAGCTGCGCAATGCAGACGCCGTTTTCATCCGGAGCAACATGCTTCGATACAATATCCATTGCCACCTTGCACAGGTACAGATTCGTCCCGATTCCCGCTGTAGCGGTCATACCCGTGGTATCAAGGACATCCCGCAATATCTTTGAAGCCAGCTCCCTCGCGGTCATCCGGTAAGTATGCAGGTATTGGCTCACATCCATGAAAACCTCATCAATAGAATATACATGGATATCCTCCGGAGCAACATATTTTAGGTAGATATTGTAGATAAGAGTGCTGTATTCCATATAAAAAGCCATCCGGGGCGGAGCGATAATATAAGACACTTCCAATTCCGGATGTTTCCGCAGCTCCGCAGCATAACAGGAGGCTCCGGTAAACCGTCTGTCCGGTGCCCTGTCCCGGCGCTCCATGTTGACTTCCTTCACCTTCTGCACCACTTCAAACAGTCTGGCCCTGCCGGAAATTCCATAAGCCTTTAAGGACGGAGATACCGCGAGACAGATTGTCTTTTCCGTCCTTGCGGCATCCGCCACTACCAGATTTGTGTCAAGAGGGTCTAAATGCCGTTCCACACACTCCACGGAGGCATAAAATGATTTCAGATCGATCGCTATATAAAAATGCTGCTGTTTGTTCATATACTTACGCTCCCGTGTTTCAATGTCATCAACGTAGATTGATCTGTTCCTGACAATGTCTTTTATTTCCAGGCCTCCATGCAATCGGCTGCCCCACCATGCGGGAAAATTCGAGAGTTTACTGTGAAGATGCACACAAACCCGCAAGGCGGCAAACTGCCTTTGGGAAGCAGGTTTGGCATACAGCTGTCTTGCATACCATAGAATGCAATTAAACATTCTGTGGTCAAGAATTGAGCAAGGGAGCTCATTTGGACTGCGCGGTTTCCGCGGGCAAGATACATACTTTCACAGTATCAACTACAAGGATATTAT
>JAIEKC010000134.1:0-3303 GCA_029064505.1 Acetatifactor sp. | reverse complement strand
GAAAAGAATATCCCCAGATTCCTCCAAAGGCAGAATATAGCCTGACGGAACGTGGAAAATCACTCATTCCCATATTGGATGGGATGTGTGAATGGGGAGATAAAAACAGGCTGTCATAAGTTCCCGATCAACGGAAATCTATCTGGTGCCTGCTGCCCGGCAGGCGCCACCTAACCTTCATAAAATCTCATATCCCCCCATACCCTCATCAGAGATGCCCGGTCCATTACTACTGTCCTTGTATGATGGTCAAATATCCTTACCGGAGAAACTTCTCCTTCAAATCGCGGCCAGTTCTTTGGATCCGGGGTACCGTTCTTCGCAAAATATACCCAGGAATCATGCATATCCTTACAGATCCGCCTGACATCGTCCTCCTCCTCTCCGTCAAAGAGCATTTTGCCAAATCCATGATCCACAGCCTTAAATACGCATGGAAGCTCGTATGCATGGGCTGCAAATGTCCCCACGTCCTTTGCATATTGGGTTATATACTCAAACCGGTACATCCACGTATCAGCATATTTGCTCTGGTACAGAGCAGCCTTTATTGATGGCATTTCCCACGCATAATCTGTAGCAAAATGGACAAATGCGTTGCCAAACTTATCTACCTTTTCGATGTCGGCATAATACTCTTTGACAGCCTCATATCCGTCAAGATTTCCATTTTTCTGAAACATTTCATATATCATATCCCAACTGTTGGGGAATCCTGTGTTATTGTCTTTCACAAATTCAATCCCCTCATGCAAATTTGTTCCAATAAGAAGCTTAATTCCACTCGCAAAGCCATCCCTTATAGCATCCAGCGGACGCTCAGGAAGGAGATCATCCACCACCGGACACGGCTGGAAAATACCCGGATTACGGTATTGATGGAGTCTTCCCTGATACTGGGCTCCTTTGATCAGATCAAAGGGGTCTGCCTTAGTCAGCTTCTCATATAAATTATCCTCGTCCCATCCCATTCCCTCCAGGAACAGATCCATATTCTTACGCAATGTCTTTGGTGTCATAACACAATTGCACAATGCACTCTCTGCTATTACCTGCTGAAAGTATCCTTTCGCTGCCGGCACAGCCATCAGCGCCACCGCAGCAGCCGCGCCCGCCGACTCCCCTGCTATGGTCACTTTATCAGGATTACCGCCAAATGCCCTGATATTTTCATGAACCCACTTTAATGCCATAACCATGTCTGACAGCCCCCGGTTGGATTCAATCAGCTCACATCCCCTATAGGTAGAAAAATCATAAAACCCCAATACATTTAATCGATATTGAAAATTTACATATATGATTCCATCCCTGGCAAAAGAATCCCCGTGAAAAAGCCTGTCGCTGGCACTTCCACATACATATCCGCCACCATGTATCCATACAAAAACCGGCAGATTGTCTCCCTCCAGGGGACGCACCACATTGATTGTCAGACATTCATCTGCCCCGCACCTCTGTCCCTGATTCTCCTGTATCGCTGCAGAACCATACGTTTTTGCCTGAAACACTCCATTCCACTTTGCGCACTCCCTTGCCCTCTTCCAGCGCAGTTCTCCGGTTGGCTGGACAGCATACGGGATTCCCAGGTACTTTATAAGTCCGTCCGTCTCTATTCCTTCAATCTTACCATATTGGATTTCCACAATCTTTCCCATATCAATAGCCATGCCTTTCCACAACAGACGAGTTTAATTCCATGATAGCAGGCGCGCTTAATACTCCCATGGGCTTCACCTGATATTCCTCTGTCCATGATTCGTTCTCTGTCCTCCAGGAATCAGGGCCTATCCAGGTCAGGTCATTCCCAATCATGTGTAACTGACCAAACCCATTATACCTGTGTCCCAGACAGGTGACCGCTATCCTGTGACTCCCTTTTTTCAATTTTTTCAAAGTGCATTGATATGGGAGCAGTGCCGCCATCTGCTCTGATTCCCCGTCTACGGATATCTTCACCGCAGCCCCGGCATAGTAAGGTATCTGTATACTCAGGTCTGTCCCCTTCTCACAGGAAATCTCAAAGGAATATACCATATTCCCTGTATAAAACGGATATCCCTGCCTGGTATAATCCCCCCAGTACAGACGTTCCGGCTTCTGTACTATTTCTTTATAATTCCCCAATAGCCGTACCCCGAACTCTCCAAGAAGATACATCCATTCCAGGTTACTTGCATTTCCATACTGCAGGTACAAAACCAGTTCATTTTCCCCCTCCTGCAATCCTGGCAACGCAACCGTCCGGAGCGCCCGATCCACATAATATCCCACGGGTTCCATGCGGATTTCCTCCCCATTCAGCGTTCCCCGGTAGTACTCCGGCTCCTCCAGGGCAAGAAAGCAGCCGTCTGCTGCTATCCGGGAATGAATCGTTGTCCTCAGTCTGACCCGATGTTCCCTGTTGTCAGATTTCTTTCTCACATAAGGCTGTTCTACCTGTTCCATCCGCAGGGGATAGCCCAGTCGTTCCCTTAAAACATTGTCAGCCTTCAGCAGTTCACGCTCCTCAGAGTAATCCTCTTCTTCCAAAGCATATTGAAATTTATCCAACAGCAGAACATTCGGTTCGTCTGTCCTGTATCCTGTCGGTCTGCCAATCCTGTACTCCCGTCCGGCTCCTGCATCCGTTATCCCTTTCTGATCACTGTTTTGGACACCGTACATACAGGTACTTTCTACGGCATCCCGGTCTTTCAGAACTGCTTTCACAGGCTCCAGATGAAGAAGGAGGCTGTCATCGCCATACAGGGAATACTGTAGCAGTGTATTTCCATCCTGATATTCTGCATCAAGCTTTTCCCTCTCCCCTGTCAGAGTATCGTATTTCTCCACCAACCAGCAGCCTTTTATATGGATCACAATCTGTTCCGGCGCATGCAGCGGCCGTCTCTCCCAGACTCCTTTCTGTCTCGCCTGCAATCCCCTGTAAGCCTGCGCAAGGAAAAGCCATCTGGCCTTCCCTTCCCTGCGGAACTGATGCAGATAAAACTCTTTCCTGCCGCCGTCCGTCCCCTTTATATCAATCTCCCTCCACGGCTCCAGCGCGTGTAGCAACGCACTCTTCTCCACTGGGATCCACTGGCATCTGTCTGTAAAAATCTTTAACTGTGCGTCCTCTGTGTATGCGGCATATTTTGGTTTTGTTCCGCACAAAATGACTTTCCCGCCATTTTCCAGGAAACGGGATAATCTCCTGAAGGTATTGTAGCGGAGATGAAGGCAGTCGGGCACCAGGATCACATCATATTTCATCTTTCCGCACACGAATCCATCCGTACCGTCAATGCAGGCAATGTCCTC
>JAIEKC010000133.1:0-3306 GCA_029064505.1 Acetatifactor sp. | reverse complement strand
GTCGATGATATAGGCAATGTATTTGCTCATATCACAGTCGATGTACCATTCACGGCTCAGTAGTTCCGGAGTCTGGTAGATCAGGTTTGTTGTCAGGACGCGGTGAATGATTCCCTCGGCATAGGCCTGGTCAAAAGGCTCTAATCCCGCCGTAAACAGGCCAAAAGTGGTGAATACGAAGATTCTGTTGGCTTTGCGCTCTTTCAGTGCGGATGCAACTTCTATAACACTGTCGCCGGAGGAGATCATGTCGTCAATGATGATCACATCCTTGTTCTCTACGCTGGAACCAAGAAATTCGTGAGCAACGATAGGGTTTCTGCCGTTTTTGATTATCGTGTAATCCCGGCGCTTATAGAACATACCCATGTCCAGTCCAAGCACATTGGCGATATAGATTGCCCGGCTCATACCGCCTTCGTCAGGGCTGATGACCATCATATGGTCACTGTCGATCGTCAGATCCTTAACATGTGTCAGAAGCCCCTTAACAAACTGGTAAGCGGGCTGCACCGTCTCAAAGCCGTGCAGGGGAATGGCATTTTGTACGCGCGGATCATGGGCATCAAAAGTGATGATATTATCCACACCCATGTTTACCATCTCCTGTAATGCGAGCGCGCAGTCAAGAGACTCTCTGGCGGTCCTTTTATGCTGTCTGCTCTCATAGAGAAAAGGCATGATAACCGTGATCCGGCGCGCCTTGCCGCCGACGGCAGCGATGATGCGCTTCAGATCCTGATAGTGATCGTCCGGAGACATATGGTTGATGTGTCCGCAGAGCGAGTAAGTCAGGCTGTAATTAGCCACATCCACCAGAAGGTAGAGATCGGATCCGCGTACGGATTGTTTGATGACACCCTTGGCCTCGCCTGAGCCAAATCGCGGCACATCGGCTTTCAGGATATAAGTGTCCCGCTGATAGCCAGAGAAAGCAAGAGATTCTTTGTGTTCGCTTTCGCGTTCAGTTCTCCATTTTACAAGATAGTAGTCTACTTTTTCACCCAGAGGACGGCATCCCTCCAAAGGAATGATCCCAAGAGAGCCGACAGGGATAGTTTCCAGATTTCTTTTTTCTTCACGTCTGGTCATGAAAGATCCTCACTTTCTGTTCATCAATCTTTTTTTGTACATGCGGATATCTTGTCCGGATAATTTACAGATTTCATAATGGCTGGTTATGCGGGAAAAAATGCGGTCGGAATATCGGTTCCTCAACTCTTCCAGGGAAAGGTTGGTGGAGATCACCGTTGCTTTCTTGCCCATATGGCGCTCGTTAAGAAGAGCAAATAATTGGGAAGCCACAAACTGGTTTGTCAGTTCGGTGCCCAGATCGTCGATGATCAGCAGATCGCATTGATACAGATCTGCGTAAGTTTCGCGCAGCTCATCGCGGTTTCTGTAATCAAAGGAATTTTTAGATAGTAAATCAAACAGGCCGGCTGCGCTGAAATAGATCACGGAATGTCCGCTCTCAATCAGCTCTTTGGCAACACAGCCGGAAAGAAATGATTTTCCCGTACCCACTGTACCATAAAAGAAGAGATTATGGTAGTCGGAATTGAAATTTTTGATAAAATTATGACAGGTACTGACTGCATTTTTGAAACGGGACAAATGATCGCCGTCATAGTACTCATAAGAAAGAGAATCGAAATTTTCAGTGCGCAGCATTTCATGTATGTTGGACTGTTCATAGAGCAGCGCGATCATGGCCTGCTTAAAGCAATGGCATTTCTGCCCGTCAATATATCCGGTATCTTTACAGTCCGCACACTCATAGATTGGTTCGAGATAATCCGGGGGCAGACCGGCATTTTCCAAAAGTTCTGCCTTGCGGCCCGACAGCTCGGCCAGAGAATCCCGAAGATCTTCCATTGCCTCCGGATCGCCGGCAAGCATTTTCTTGCCCTGGGCAACGGAAACGGATGCCACTTCATCTTCCAGCTCCCTGTATAGAGGAATGTGGCTGTATACATATTCCAGCCTGCGCTCTACATCACGCCGGCTCTTTAACTGCTTCATCTCGTATTGATGAAGAATCATATCATATTGGGCATTTGTCAATGACACGGTGCGTCTCCTTACTGTGCATCACGATGTTTAATTGCTTAGCAATTCCTGTTCCAAAGCGTCAAAGTCATAGCTGTTTTGTTTAAATTGATTGAATTTATTATTGGCAACAGCTTTGGCTGCTTTTGTCTTATGATAATGCTCGTCCAGCGGCTGGATGTCGCTTCGGTAGTGCACGCCCGCTTTGTGCCAGCTGGTCAGGATACTGTCGGCATACTCAAAACGATGATTGTCGGTAGCCAGAACCGTGCGTTCGCATGCAGCCAAAATAACATCAGATACAAATCCGAACTCTTTAGTCCAACGCATGATATAGGAAACTTCTGTTTCCGTCGGCGTACCGCTCTTGCCGAGGGCTTTCATGATATCATAGACGGATTTGTCGTATTTGCCTGCAAGGCGTGCGGCCTGCTTCGGTGTCGAGATGCCCTGCTGCGCCCAGCTGATGGCCACCTTTTCTATATAACGAAGATCCTTTTTGCCGCGTCCCACGCAGTACTGGATCAAATAATCGACCAGATCTTCGGAGAATCCTAATCTGTCGGAGATAAATAACATGGTGCGCACTTCATTGGGACTCAGCGTTTTCTTCAGATACTGCTCCGTGATAAAAAGAAGACGGGAGGCAGCTTCATCGGATTTAAATGCTTTCAGCTCGTCCAGTGTATAATCAGGCTTCTCATAGGTATTATCATCGGAAGTTAATTTGGAGGAAATGGGCACTACCGATGCAAGAGGAGATACCGACGGCGCCGATACGGTTGGAACCGGCGCGATGCCAGGTGCAGCCGGAGCCGCAGCAAAATCCATAAGATGGATGCCGGTTACATTCTTATGCTCGTCATACTCCAGAGACAGAAGGTTGTTCTTCTCCCAGTATTTTAGTGCACGCATGACGTCCTTTTCGGTGTAATTAAACATATCTGCAAGATCAGATATGCTCGTGGAAAGCCTGGCACTCATCATGCGGATCAGATAGAGATATATTTTGAGCTGCGCATCGTTGGCTGTCTTCATGTATTCATCGATAAAACGGTTGGAAATAACCGTAGAATTAGTATAATTATCCTGATAAATCGTTAAGCGACCCATATTCACACCACCCCTGTTCCGGAACCGGACACATTATATACCCATGAGGGTACATGGTGAATTATAGCATAGCGATTTTTAAAATGATATATGCAAACTGTCCTAAACAAAATAGCTTTACCGATTTCATAAATGTGGATA
>JAIEKC010000132.1:0-3550 GCA_029064505.1 Acetatifactor sp. | reverse complement strand
GTGTGTTTTGAAAGCCGGCCTGTTGTACTGGAGCATGTTTGAAAAACAGAAAGGAAACTGACAATGGGAGAGACAAATGTGCCTGATATCAGATTGATGGAACCGACAACGGAATATGCCCGGGATATCTGGAACTTCCGTCAGGAAATCATGGATTCGGATGACAAGGATAAATTTGCGGGGTGTGGGAATCTCAGAGAGTGTTCCTCTGCGGAAGAATGGATCAATACGATCAGGATCGGGAGTGATCGGGCGACCTGTCCGGAAGACAGAGTTCCATCCAATGTGTATATAGCAGTCAGATCAAGTGATAACAGGATCGTCGGTTTCATCGATCTGCGGCATCACATCGATCATCCGATCTTATCGGTATGGGGCGGTCATATAGGATATTATGTCCGGCCGGATGAAAGGCAAAAAGGATATGCGGCAGAAATGTTGAGACAGAATTTATTAAATTGCGGCAGATTGGGTATCGGAAAAGTATTGATCACCTGTGATGCGGATAATCAGGCCAGCGAAAAAACAATTCTGGCAAATGGCGGAGTTTTTGAAAAGGAGATAGAGGTTGATGGTGAGGTTATGAAAAGATTTTGGATAACATTGTGAAAGTTGGGTACAAACAGGAAGCGGTGTCAAGAAAAAATACTAGAAAGCTTATTTTTTGTGTAGTAAGATAGAGAGGGTCGGAGAGATCAGGCTGGTGACTGTCCGATATATCCGATATAAAGTGAATCAGGCCGGAGCGCAAATGGATAAGATCTATGAACAGACAATGCTATTTGATTTTTATGGGGAACTGCTGACGGAACATCAGCGCAGGATCTATGAGGACGTGGTGTACAACGATATGTCCCTGGGCGAGATTGCCGAGGAGCAGGGTATCAGCAGGCAGGGCGTGCACGATCTGGTCAGAAGATGTGACAGGATCCTGCAGGGCTATGAGAACAAGCTTCATCTTGTGGAGCGGTTTGCCAGAGCGAAAGCCACAGTGAGCCGAATCGAACAGTTGACAATGGAGGATCAGAAAGACGGTATTCGGATCAGGGAAAATCTGATTCAGATCAGAAAGCTTTCCCGGGAGCTTCTGGCGGAACTGTGAGGAAACATTTCCGAGTAAATGGATCACCGGATGAAGCAGCAAGGCAATGAGGTCAGAACGGATATGGCAAATGCCGTCATACTGACCGGATAAAAGAAATCACAAGGAGTCGCAGGTGGCATTTGAAAGCTTAACAGACAAATTACAGAATGTATTTAAGAACTTGCGGAGCAAGGGAAGACTAACTGAGGAAGATGTGAAGACCGCTTTAAAGGAAGTGAAAATGGCGCTTCTGGAGGCGGATGTCAACTTCAAGGTGGTCAAGCAGTTCATCAGGGCGGTGGAAGAGAGAGCCATCGGCCAGGATGTGATGAACGGTCTGAATCCGGGCCAGATGGTCATCAAGATCGTCAACGAAGAAATGATAGCCCTCATGGGAAGCGAGACTACGGAGATAGCTTTTCAGCCCGGCAAGTCCATCACGGTGATCATGATGGCAGGTCTGCAGGGTGCGGGTAAGACCACGGCTACCGCCAAGATCGCGGGTAAGCTGAAACAGAAGGGAAAGAAATCACTTCTGGTGGCATGTGATATTTACAGGCCCGCGGCGATCGAACAGCTGCAGATCAACGGCAAAAAGCAGGAAGTTGACGTGTTCTCCATGGGCACGGATCATAAGCCTGTGGAGATTGCAGGAGAAGCCATTGCTTTCGCGGAGAAGAACGGACACAATGTGGTCATTCTGGATACTGCGGGACGTCTGCATATTGATCAGGATATGATGGCAGAGCTTCAGGAGATCAAAGAAAACGTCTCCGTACACCAGACTTTGCTGGTGGTGGATGCAATGACCGGTCAGGATGCGGTCAATGTGGCGAAGGAATTTGACGACAAGGTGGGGATAGACGGTGTGATCCTTACCAAGATGGACGGCGATACACGGGGCGGTGCGGCGCTTTCCATCAAAGCAGTGACCGGAAAGCCCATTTTATATGTGGGTATGGGAGAAAAGCTTTCCGATATGGAGCAGTTCTATCCCGACCGTATGGCAAACCGTATCCTGGGCATGGGAGATGTGCTTTCCCTGATCGAAAAGGCTCAGGAGAGTATTGACATAGATGAAGAAAAAGGCCGCGAGATGGCCGGCCGCATGAAGAAGGGCAAGTTCGATTTCGAGGACTATCTGGAGAGCATGAAGCAGATGCGCAATATGGGCGGTCTGTCAAGTATACTCAGTATGCTGCCGGGTATGGGCATTAAAGGGGCTGACCTGGAATCCATGATAGATGAGAAGCAGCTGAAGCACATGGAGGCCATCGTACTTTCCATGACGAAAGAAGAGCGGCGCAATCCCAAGCTGTTGAATCCTCAGAGGAAGCACCGCATCGCCAGAGGCGCGGGAGTGGATATTGCGGTGGTGAACCGTTTTATCAAGCAGTTCGAGCAGAGTCAGAAGATGATGAAGCAGTTCGGAGGCGGTGGCAAACGGGGCAGGGGATTGATGAGTGGTTTCCCCGGTATGGGTGGAAGGTTCCCTTTTTGAAGCAGATATTCTGCTGAAAACGTGATCTGCGCCATTGGCTGAAGGAATGAGTTTCCTGACAAAAACCAAGCGTGCTGACGGGACACTTTGAAGCGGCAGGCCAGGGTGGGGTGTGATTGAAAGTGACCTGCGATGAAAAAACGTTGTGATTGAAAGCTATTCGCGATGAAAACCGTTTGTGATAGAAAGTGATCCGCAATGGAAAAACGTATCAATGGAAAGCCGCTTGCGGTCAAAACTATATGCTTTTGTGTGACAGAAGTGTGGGGGTTAGGAATGACAAATAAAGTTGAAAACAGATGCAGAGACTAAAATACAGGCATCTTTTTCATAAATACAAAAAGAACATAAGGCCGCAGGAGCGGCAGAAAGAGGTAAGAAAATGGCAGTAAAGATCAGATTGAGAAGAATGGGACAGAAGAAGGCTCCTTTTTATAGAATCATTGTGGCTGATTCCCGTTCCCCCAGAGACGGCAGATTTATCGAGGAGATCGGTACCTACGATCCCAGCATGGATCCCAGCACTTTCAAGATCAATGAGGAGCTGGCAAAGAAGTGGCTGGCAAATGGTGCCCAGCCTACAGAGCAGGTAAGCAAGCTTTTCAAGGTGGCCGGTATTGAGAAATAAGTTCAGATATGCAGGAGGTGGCTTATGAAGGAATTAGTGGAAGTAGTTGCAAAAGCACTTGTTGATAATCCGGATGAAGTTGTTGTAACTGAGAAAAATGAGGGTAGGAATACAGTCATCGAACTTCATGTAGCTGCATCTGATATGGGTAAGGTTATCGGCAAACAGGGGAGAATTGCAAAGGCAATCCGTTCTGTTGTGAAAGCGGCATCATCGAAAGAAAACAGGAGAGTGGATGTTGAGATCGTTTAAAACGTGTATGGTTTTTGAGACTGGATGCGGATTCTGAACGATTGCGGGAGGAGCTGTTGCAAAAGTAGATAAAGCATCTACCGGG
>JAIEKC010000131.1:0-4676 GCA_029064505.1 Acetatifactor sp. | reverse complement strand
GGAAAAGACCACAAACTCCTGGGAAGGCTCCCTGAACCGTCTGTCCAACACCTGGACGGAAACGGTGGGGAACCTTGCGGATTCGGATGCCATTGTGGCCGCCATCAACAGCCTCAACGGACTGCTCTCCGCGGTCAACAGCCTGACAGCCGGTCTCGGACTGTTGGGAACCACCGCATTAAGCGGTGCCGGTATCGGTATCGCCGCATTCGTTAAAAACTTTGCTTGACCTTATGGCGACATGGGGTGACATCAGCTGAAATTATCTCTGGCGGGAGATTTTGGTTGGGCGATCACAGATAAGGAAACAGCATAATGGCGCTGTCTACAAGTCTGTGGATACATGGGGTTTTTAATAAGACTCTGCAAACACTTTCAGCGGAGTATAAACTATACATGGAGGAGTAAATGCTTGGAAATCTCTTACATTCATGTAAGACCGGGATATCCGGCTAATACAGGTCAAACCAAAGCCCCTTTCCTGCGGGCCAGGTCACGAAAGTAGAAAAAATTGATCCTGTTGGTATACGGCAATGCCGGTGAGAACCGACAGTTCCCTAAGTACCGCTGACAATGGATAACGAGCAGGACGGCACTCTTTGACCAAAAGAGAGCAATCCCCACAGACATACCCATCCTCCCGGCAGGCGGCAGCCATAATGCAGCCTACCGGTAACGCATAGTGCGTATCGCGATTTTATGATTTTCAGTGATACGTTCGGCCGCAGTGTTTCGGCTGACGAGAAAAAATCAGCCTGCCTTTTGAGCAGGATAATTATGACAGTTCAGGTCACTGCCGCTTTTCAATATACAGTGCCTGATACAATGCCTGTGAAGCAAAGCAAACTTACCCATCATCTGCAGGCAATGCGAAAACAGGCCAACCGGGTACTACCATGTATAGCCGCAGTGCTTACACTCAAAGCTCTTATTGATCTTCTTGCTGAACATGCCCAGTACAGCCACGGACACGCCGCGGTTTAAGCCTGATATGGACTTGATATCCGTGCTGCCGCAGGTGGGACATTTCGGTTTGTTCTGCCACGACCTTGCTACCGCATTATTATATGCGATCTGTTCCGGCGACAGTTTATTCCTTTCTCTGACTTCCTTTACCTTGGCATATACCTGCTCTTTATACAAAACCAGTGTCTCTTCCGCAGCTTCCCTGCTGCACTTAAAAATTCTTTGTATATGCTTTAGAGCTTCATCCAGTTGATCATTATCAATGTACTCATTTAAATAAAAATAATCACTAAATTCCGTTTTTTTGGGATCGTTAAGTGCGTCAACCATTTCCTGTGGTGTCATCTGCATCGCCTCCTTATGAATATTAATAACAGTATACAGCAATCATACTATAAATGCAACTTAAATCTCTCGCCAATACCACAAATGCATTACAGGAAATAACCGCAGTGTTTGCTGATACCACTTTAGATCGTATGGGGCATGAGGCTGCTCTGACAGCAATCGGCAAATCCTACACCCTCGAGACCCTCAAATCCGCCATAGCCCAATCCACCCTTAACCAGGCACAGATAAAGGCCATCCTGATTGCAAACGGCCTCCAGGGTGAATTATTGGAAACCACTGTCAATGAGCTTGTCCTTGCCCAGGCACAGAAAAAAGTAACTGCATCCACCCTCGGACTCGGTACTGCCCTCAAAGGACTGAGACTCAAGATCAAATCAGTTACGGCATCCCTGTGGGCATTCCTGACCACAAACCCTGTAGGCTGGCTCACACTGGTCGCAGGCGCCTTTGCCGCTGCTGCTTTCGGTGTAAAAAAATACAATGACCATTTGGAAGAAATAAAGCAGAAAACAAAAGAAGCCGCCGAGGAAGCAAAATCTGCTGCGGACAGCATCCGTTCTGATTTTGACTCCTTATCTTCCACTACGGACAAGATAAAGAGAAGGTATGCCGAACTCGCACAGGAAGTAGAAAACCTGGGGAAAGTGAACCAGTCCCGCGGAACCCTCAGTACGGAAGACTACAATGAATTCCTCGACCTGAGCAGCCAGCTGGCCGGACTGTTCCCGCAGCTGACGGCCGGCTATGACGAGAACGGTAATTCCCTACTCAGCCTCTCCGGAAACATAGACACCATTGTCAGCTCACTGAATGACCTGATGGATGTCCAGCAGAAGATCTCAGAACAACAGATCCTTGAAAAAATGTCAGATATATGGGCCGGATACACCCTTGATGCAGAAGAATACAAAAAGGCCTTAACCGATGCGCAGGAAATGTCTGACAGCACTATAAAAGCCATTTCTCAGATGGACAGCACCAGAACCATTACATATGATACCATAAGCAACGGGTTCTATCAGCACAAAACGGAAGAGCTTAACACGCTTATCTCCGAAACACTTGCCGAATTAGGCATCGGGAATGCCGGGAACGACTGGAACGGCACTTTCCAGATCCACAGCAGCGAGTTTAATCCGGACATAGAAGGAATCGATACACACAGAACCACATGGGATCTTTCTTCCCTTTCGGAAGAACAGTTTAATCTGTTACAGACCAGCCTGGGGATTCTGAGCTCAAAATACGAAGACTCCGTCATGCTTGCCCGGAGCAGGATGGAGGCTGCAGACGCAGAACTCTCCGCCTACCTGAATACCTGGCTGTCCCTGGATCCCATCTATAAAAACATGGATTCCGGACTGCAAGATGCTGCCAGAGCCATACTCTTTGATACCAAATGGGACGAAATACTGCCGGATAATATTGACACTGACGACTGGGATGCTGTAAGTACATGGATCCAGGAAAATTTCCTTTACAACATCAGCAAAGTCCGAAAAGACCCGCAGATCGCCAAAGCATTATCGGAGGTATTTACAAATGCCGAACTCACACCCCCGGAAAAAGACGGCTACCTGAAGCAGCTGCAGGAATATTTCGGGGAAGACAGTGTCCTTACAACCGTTTTACAGCCCCGGCTGGAAGAAGCGGAGGAACTGCAGTCCCGGTATCAGGATGCCATCTCCAGGTTTGGCGAAGATTCCCGGGACCTGCTTGCAGACTTCTTCCAGAACCACTCCATCAACAGCTCCGAAGAGATCGATTACTGGAACAAGGTGACGGATAGCGCTCAAAATACGGCAGAGGCAGTCACACTGTACCGGGAATCCATAACGGCTCCCCTGACGCCTGCCGATCCCTCCCAGACCATCAACCAGCTGAACACCCTCCTCAAACCCGCCCTGGACTCCCTGGGCTCCGCCTACCAGAGCATCTTCTCCGACGGCGGTTTCGATCCGGACGCCGTGGATCTCTCCATGTTCGACTCCATCCGCTCCTCCATCGAAGGGCTGAACAGCCTGGAAGATACCGATATCAACATCGACATGGCCGCTTTCGCTGACCTCACCTCCACCCTTACATCGGCAGGCGTCACACAGCAGCAGGCCCAACAGGCCTTTGACGACTTTGCCACTTCCGTCTTCTACGCCACAACAGCCACGGAAGGCATGACGGATGAGACAAAAGAACTGGTGGAACAGATGCTGGAGTCCCTGGGAGTGGCCAACGCCGCCGAAGTCGCCGAGTATGCCCTGGCAGAAGCAAAGGCACAGAATATATTAGCCTCCCAGGACCTTGCCATGGCGTCAGCAGCTGATGCATCCGCCAAAGAGGACGAATTCCGTGCCATCCTGGCAGAAGGCGTTGCCGCGGGCCTCACCCGGCAGCAGATCTACCGTCTGACCGCCGCCGAGATCGCCTACGGGCAGAACGGCCTCAATACCGAAGGCAGGATCGAACAGCTCAGAAACCTTGCCGCCGCTTACGGGGATACCGCAAACGCCGCACTGGCTACGGCCATCGCCAATGACATTGCCAGCGGGCATGCGGATGCGGACGCCGCCCTCAGCGAGCTGATGGAGCGGATCAATGAAGGAATGGGAAAGGTGGAGATCGACTTCTCCGGCCTGGAGCACTCCGCCGCCAAAGCCGGCAAGGAAGCCGGAAAGTCCTACGCCGATGCCTTAAAAGACGAACTCTCCCAGTTAAACAGCGTCATCGGCTACGTGGGCAGCATCCTGGACGACCAGATCGACCGCTTCAACGACCAGAAGGACGCTGCCGTGGAAGCACTGGAAGCCGAAAAGGAAGCCGCGGAAGAAGCACTGGAAGCCGAAAAAGCCCTGATCCAGGAGCAGATCGACGCAAAACAGGCAGAGATCGACGCCATTGAGGAAGCCTCCAGGGCAAGAAAGGACGAGCTCAGCCTGCAGCAGAAGCAGTATGACCTGGAACGCCTCCGGAACCAGAAGACCATCCTCCAGTATTCCGAAGGAAAGGGCATGCACTATGTGACCGACACAAAGGCGGTCCGCGAGGCAGGGGAAGCCGTCACGGAAGCCAGGGAGAATCTCCGGATCGCCGGGATCGAGAAGGAGATTTCAGGGCTCAACGACACCCTGGACATCCTGGATAAAAAGATCCAGGAATCCTCCCGGTATTACGACTCCCTCATCGAAGAGACCGAAAAGTACTGGGACAGCCTCATCAAAGGCCTGGAAGAATACAAGTCCCTCTGGCAGGAGCTCTCCGGCATCGAGGAACAGGCGAAGATGGAGGCTGCCCTCCGTAATCTGGGCATTTCCGCGGACGACATCCTGAACCTGTCCGGATCCGCCTTCCAGTCCTTTAAAGAC
>JAIEKC010000130.1:0-4677 GCA_029064505.1 Acetatifactor sp. | reverse complement strand
GGCGGCATCTGATCAAGGTGATGAAATACTGTGTGTCGGAGGGGATCCTGAATGTGGATGACGGAAGCGAGGAAGGCTTCGCAAAGGACTACAGCGGGGAGGTGCTGTATGAGAATACGGGAGTTTCACGCTTTTTTATGCGCAACTTTACACAAAACATTATGGATTATTCGGATTATACGGACTTTTTGAAGGCGGAGTGGATCGACGTGGATGAGGACCGCGGCATCGTGCGCAGGCAGAGGGTTTACCGCAGTCTGCTCATGTCCATGGGAATATACCGCACGGAAGAGAATGAAGAGGATTTCGCTTATCTGAGGCATTATAGAAATATGATACAGGGAGAGCTGGAGGAATATTTTCCGTGTGAACTGCAGGTATACCGGAGCAGCGCATACCTGATATTGGGAGAGGACTGCCGCATGGGCAGATCTCTTCCGGAGGAGAACACATTGTCTGATATTGTGCTTCTGTGCGGCCGGCTGCTCCGGGAAAAAGTGGGCTCGGGTGAATTTGAGGTGGATAGTAACGAGAACATACGGATATCAAAGGAAACCTTCAGGGGACTTCTGGAAGAATGTAAGGCGAGGTTTGGCGCAGGATTTATAAAGGCATACCGGGAGATGGTGACGGAAGAATTCTTCCGGGAGGTTTCCTCCTGCCTGACCGGTCTGGAACTGGTGGAGGAGCAGAGAGAGGATGTGCTCATCAGACCGGCATTGGGAAGGGTGGTCGGGAAATATCCGGCGGATTTCCCGGAACAAAGGTGCGAATGATGATCGAGCAGGTGTTGATATGTTCCGTGGTCATGCCTGTGCAGGCCGCGGGAATAAAGCGTGGACACAGTGCGGAAGGGAAAACGAATGAACAGTGAATGGCAGATGAACAGGATCGGGTTGCTGGATTTCTGGTATTATGACGATCAGGAATTTGAATTTCTGGACGGGAGGATGCTTTTGCGGGGCGCCAACGGCTCCGGAAAATCAGTCACCATGCAGAGCTTTATCCCTCTCTTGCTGGACGGAAATATGCGTCCGGAGAGATTGGACCCCTTTGGGTCACGGGCCCGGAAGATGGAAAATTATCTTCTGGAGGAAGGGGATGAGAGGGAGGAGCGCACCGGTTATCTGTATATGGAATTGAAGCGGATGGACAGCGACAGCTATATTACCATTGGGATGGGGATCCGGGCCAGAAAGAACAGGAAGCTGGATACCTGGTATTTCTGCGTCACGGACGGAAGACGGGTTGGGAAAAATCTGTTTTTATATAAGGATCTGCAGGGGCGGATCACCTGTACCAAGCAGGAACTGAAAAACCGGATCGGAGAGGGCGGGCGCGTCATGGAGACTCAGGGCGAATATGCACAGTGCGTGAACCGGCTGCTGTTTGGCTTCGAGACTATGGAAGAATATCAGGAGATGCTGGACTTGTTGATCCAGCTTCGTACACCCAAGCTGTCCAAGGATTTTAAGCCTACGATCATCAATGAGATCCTGAGCAGTTCTTTGCAGACACTTTCTGAGGACGATCTGCGTCCCATGTCGGAGGCAATTGAAAATATGGACAGCCAGAAGGCCAATCTGGATGTGCTGGATGACAGTATACGGGCTGCGGCGCAGATTGAGAAGATATTTGATCAGTACAATCAGATCGTTCTGTATGACAAGGCGCTGCTTTTTACGAACTGTGCCCAGGAGTGCAGAAAGCAGGAGAAGAAAATAAAAGAGATGACGCGGCAGAGGACGGAGAGTGTCGGCCGCCTGGAGGAAGAAAAGGCGAACTATGAAGGCCTTAAGCGGGAGGAAGAGGTATTAAAGCAGGAGCAGGACTCTCTGAGAGACAGTGACGCGGCACAGCTCAAGCAGCGGGAGATCGCGCTGAACAGTGAGATAGAGGAGGCGGACGGGCAGATCTCCGACAAGAAGCGGCAGGAACAGGAGAAGGAAGAAAGATATCGGGAGACACAGAGGAAGCAGAAGGAGCAGCAGGAACAGAACGAAATGCTCTGGGAGGAGATCAGAGAGAATCTTTCCGGGATGGAGGAAGCATTGGCTGACGTTCCCTTTGACGAGTTCGCCTTTTTGAAGAAGGAGCTTCTGGAAGAGCCGCAGAAGGAGCAGTCATTTCAGAGCCACGATCAGATCCTCACCGAATATATTAAGAAGGTCGAACAGGGAAGAGAAGTGCTTCTGGAAGAGAAAAACTGTCAGGAGCGTTACGACCGGAATCTGCAGGAGCTTGACGACATTCGGGGCAGGCAGGAACAGAAGGAGAGAGAATGCCGCCAGTATGAGACACTGCTCCAGGAGACCAAGGACGAATGGATAGAGAAGTTCTATCAGTGGGAAAAGGAGAACAGGCAGCTGCATCTGGCGGATGAAGTCAAACAGCGCACGGCCCAGGAGATAGAGAAGTATATTTATGGAACGGATTTCAGTGAGATACGCAATCTCGGAAGAAGTGCCTTTGAAGACAGAGAGCAGGAGCTGAAAGGCAGTCTGTTTGAAGAAAACCGGCAGAAAAAGTTTCTGACGGAAGAGCAGCGGCGCGTTTCGGAGGAACTTCTGGACTGGCGGAACCAAAAGGACCCGGAGCCGGAGTGCAGTGAAGCGGTCCTGCGAAGCCGCCGGCTTCTGGAGGAAAGGGGAATTCCTTATCTGCAGTTTTATAAGGCCATTGATTTTGACGGGCATCTGGATGACGGGCAGACATCCCGTCTGGAGGAGGCGCTGCTTTCCATGGGGCTTCTGGATGCCCTGATCGTTCCGGCGGAATACCGTGAGACCATTGAAGCGCTGGATGAGGGAGTCTGTGACCGTTATATTTTCAGCGACACTGTTCATGTGAAACAGAATCTGCTGGAGTGGCTGGATGTGGATAACGGGGAAAACGATATTTTGAGGTATCAGAGCATCTCCAATATCTTATCCTCCATCGGAGTGTGTAAGAGAGGAAATGTGCCGTCCGGGGGGAAAACAGATCCAGCTTATGGAAGCACCTGGGTGGACGAAAGGGGAAATTACCGGATAGGCGTTATGGAAGGAACTGTCACGGGAGAGTATCAGGCGCGCTATATCGGTGTAAGGGCCAGGGAGAGATTCCGCGGGGAGAAAATAGCGCAGTTGGAGCAGGAAGAGCTCTCGCTGCGGGGACAGCTTGAGGAATGCGAAGGGCGCATCCGGGGACTTGAGGCGGAGAGAGAGCTGCTGCAGCGGGAATGGGATGGATTTCCAAGGGATACGGATATAAAGGAAGCGGCCAGAGAGTATTCTGCCAGGAATTACGAATTGGAGCAGCTGAACCGGCAGATTTCGGATCACCGTGAGCTTCTGCGCAGGGTCAGGGAAGAGCTGGATGAGATTCAGCTGAGAGTCCGGGAGATCTGCAGTAAATGTTATCTCACCGCAAGGCTGGATCTCTTCTCGGGAGCACTGGAGGCTCTGGGAAAGTATAAGGAACTTTTCATAAAGATCCGGGTGGGGCACGGGCAGTACCAAAACGGCATACTTTATCTGAATACGCTGGAAGACGCCCTGGAAACTGTGGATCGGGATCTGGATACCATTCGATATGAGCTGGGCAGGATATCCCGCAAGAAGAGTGACCTGGAGGCGTCCCTGCACTCTGTACGGGAGCAGCTTAAGCTGACGGATTATGAAAAGATAAAGGAACGGCTGGATTACTGTCTGGAAAGATTGAATGTGCTGCCGGGGCTGCGGGAGGAATCGGCAAGGCAGCAGACCCACTGGCGGGAGACGGAGGAGCAGCTGGGCCGGGAGCTTCAGCAGCAGGAAGAGAGCCGTCAGAAGAATATGCAGAGGTACACACGGCTGGAGCAGGGCTTCCGCGGAGAATATCAGCTGGATTATGTGGAACGGTATTTTGTCATTACTGACGATATGGAGGATCAGGCGGCAAAAGTCTGTGCCATGCTGGCCGGAAAGTTCGGGAACAGAAAGCAGTCGGATCTGTTGGGGAATCTGCAGGAGGTCTATCATCAGAACAGGGGATATCTTGTGAACTACCAGCTTACCCTGCAGCCTCTGTTCGAGGAAGATGACCAAAGCGATTTCCATGAAATCTCCATGCGGAGGATCGACATTGTGGGAAAGTACCGGGGGATCAATGTCAGGTTCAGGGAGCTGCTTGAGAAGCTGCGGGAGGATGCCGAGGTACAGAAGCGGCTGCTCAGCGATAAAGAGAGAGAACTTTTTGAAGATATTCTGGCCAATACCATCAGCAAGAAGATCCGGGCAAAGATCCATTCCAGCAGGCGGTGGGTGGATAACATGAACCGGCTGATGGACTCCATGCATACTTCCAGCGGCCTGAAGCTGAGCCTGAGCTGGAAGAATAAGCGGGCGGAAAAGGAGGAGCAGCTGGATACCAGAGAACTGGAGGAACTGCTGTCCAAAGACGCGGAGATCATGCGGGAAGAAGAGGTGGACAGGCTGTCCCTTCACTTCCGCTCCAAGATCGCGGAGGCCAGGAAGCTGACCGACGAGGGAAATTCGGTGCAGTCCTTTCACGCTATCATGCGTGATGTGCTGGATTACCGCAAGTGGTTTGAGTTCACACTGGAGTGTCGGAAGACCGGCGAGAAGAAAAAGGAGCTGACGGACCGTGTATTCTTTACCTTCAGCGGCGGGGAGAAAGCCATGTCCATGTATGTGC
>JAIEKC010000013.1:0-1337 GCA_029064505.1 Acetatifactor sp. | reverse complement strand
CCCTCATACATTTTGACCTTAATATCCTCCAGTCCCACCGCTCTCAGGGAAATATATGCTTTTTGCACACCCTTCCCGTAATCGCCTACCGGGTCGGCATCTCCCGACACCAGAAAGACCGGCATCTTCTTCGGAATACGCTCCAGATTTTCCGGATGATGGAGCCTGCTGATCAACTCGAACAGGGTCTGAAAGCCATTGATGGTAAACACAAACCCACACTTGGGATCATTTAGATATTGTTTTACCCGCTCCTCATCTCTGCTGAGCCAGTCAAAGGGCGTTTTGGGATTCGCAATGCGCCTGTTATAGGAGCCAAAAGCCAGTTTGTCCAGCAATTTTCCCTTTTTCCCCGGATCAAAGAGCATCCCCTGTACAGCTGCCAGGGTTCTGGACAGCACCAGAACCGCCTTATGCTGCATTCCGGTGCCCATGATCACAGCGCCATCGATTCCCGCTCCATAGCGGAACATATAATTTCTGGTGATAAAGGACCCCATGCTGTGTCCCATCATCACATACGGAACATTCGGGTAAATCCCTGCGGTGGCTTTCTTCAGCCGATGGACATCCCGGACCAGAACCGTGGCCGGATCCTGTTCACAGAAATATCCATACCTGCCTTCCCCTCCCACAGACTTACCATGTCCCATATGGTCCTCACCGACGACCACGAAGCCGCGGTCTGTCAGAAACCTTGCAAACTCCTCGTACCGTTCAACGTACTCCGCCATGCCATGTACGATCTGAACAATACACCGGATGCTTTCTTTATCGTCCGGTGTGTACCGAACCGCGTGCAGCTTACTCTTTTTATCCCGTGAATCATAATAAAACTCTTCTTTTACCATATCTTACCTCAACACTTGCAGACAATAGTATCTGATATAGAGTATACTGTATTTTCGCCCAAAAATTAAGTACTTTATATAAATTTTATATGAACGTGTGAAGATCCCCGCTGTGAACGAACGGACCGGGAACTGCCGTCAGCAGATCTCCGCTCCCGCAGGCATATTCTTTTCCGGCTTCATCAGCGCCAGATTACCCTCCGCATCCTCCGCGCAGAGCAGCATGCCCTCGGAAACCACCCCGGCAAGGGTTGCGGGTTTCAGGTTCACCAACACCATAACCTTCTTCCCCACCATTTCCTCAGGACTGTAATAAGCTTTGATGCCTGACACGATCTGCTTCACCTGACTGCCGATCTTCACTTTGCTGCAAAGGAGCTTCTTGGACTTGGGCACTGCCTCACAGGCGATGATCTCTCCCACCTGGAACTGGAGTTTCGCAAAATCGTCATAAGTGATCTCAGGCTTCGCATCTATATCAATGAC
>JAIEKC010000129.1:0-4465 GCA_029064505.1 Acetatifactor sp. | reverse complement strand
CTTATATTATTCGGAGGATCAGGTGTTTGTGGAAACAGATCCGGATGGCTGTGTAGGGGAAGAGATCATGAGACAATTGGATAGGGATGAGGAGGGAAACTATTTCAGTACACAGAGGGTTAAGGTAAAGGGAGAACATTATCTTGTTTTTGTAGGTGGAGAAGGCGCGTTGGGAACTTTTGTGGAATACCAGAAGGAAGCTTCTATTATGGAACCCATCAATCGGTTCCGTAATATGGTATATTTTCTGTTTGTGATAATGCTTCTTGCTGCCGTTTTATTTGGCATTTATTTTAAGGGAATACTTCATTATCCCATGGATGTTTTATTGAAGGCATTTCATAGGATACAGGAGGGGAATTGGACAGAACATATTCAGCATAAACGACAGGATGAATTCTGTTACCTGTATGACGGGTTCAATCAAATGGAGGATCAGATGGGGAAAATGATTGAGCAGGTATATGAACAGACAAATCTGGCACAAAGATCCCAAATGAAACAGCTGCAGGCGCAAATAGCACCTCATTTCCTATATAACAGCTTTTTCTCTTTAAGCAGCAAGATAAAAAGAGGGGATTACGAAAATGCCCAGGAGCTTGCCATGCATTTGGGGGATTATTTCAAATATTTGACAAAAAATGAGTCGGATTACGTTTCACTCAGGCAGGAAGTGGATCACGCGGGAAGCTATGCAGCGATACAGGGTACAAGGTTTATTCACAGAATTACAATAGATTTTGAGGATTTGCCGGAGCATTTTCAATGGATCACAGTGCCAAGACTGATCTTGCAGCCGCTTCTGGAGAATGCATTTGAATACGGACTTGAAAACAAAATGACAGATGGACTTTTATGGGTTCACTTTGCAGAGTCGGAGGAAGAGTATCAGGTTTTGGTGGAGGATAATGGAGATACTCCAGACGGTAAGCTGGAGGAAATGAGTATAAGGCTAAATGAGAAAAAAGCGGAAAGCAGCGGAATTTGTAATATTCACAGACGCCTTCAGATTTTTTATCGTAATCAGGCAGGCCTGCGTGTACGGAGAAGTGTAATAGGCGGTGTATGCATGGTGATATATCTGAGTAAAGAGGAGATTGCAGATGAATCAAAATTTACTGATTGTTGATGATGAATACGATGTGCTGGCATGGCTGGAAGAAATGTTTAAATATGACTTTGACAGAGAAATTGATGTTTATTCGGCACCGTCTGCAGTAGATGCCTTGAAATTATTAAACAGTGTTAAATTTGATGCTGTTTTGACAGATGTGCGGATGCCGGGGATGGATGGAATCTCTTTGTTTCAGAAAATAAAGAGTAACTGGCCCAGATGCAAGACGGTTTTTCTGACAGGGTATCGTGATTTTGATGATATGTACAAAATCGTTAATCATAAAGATGTAAGATTTATCCTGAAAAGCGAAAGGGATGAAGTGATCAAACAGGCGGTCCGGGGAGCGTTGGATGAATTCCGCATGGAGCTGGAGCAGGAGACCTTAAAGCAAATTCAAAAAGAAGACATGGAGAAGATCCGGTACTGGATGCACAGGGATTTTATGAACGATTTATTGAATGGAAAAACTGTCTCTCCGGAAGAGATTGAGAAAAGGGCATCCATAGGTGGGTTTTCAATTAAAATGTCTAACAAATTCTTGATGGCGCTGGTCAGGATCGATCCTACAGAAAATGAAGATGTAAATGGCATAATAGAGGAAACAGAAGCGATCAGTCGGATGCTGAGAAAGAATCTTCCGCAAGATTTAAAGGTATATATACATGGGGCGGAGAATAAGCAGGCAGTGATCCTGGTTCAGTCTGCCGGGGATCAGGACTGGAATCGTGTTTTTACGGTATTGAAGGGGGCAGTGGAATATGTGCAGGTCATATTTCGCCTGAATTATCATAATGGGTTCTCGGCTGTCATAGCCTCTACTCCCATAAACTATGGCACAATGGCGAAAACTTTTGCCGATTTGAGACAGATCATGGTGGGGTATATGGGCGGAGAGCAGGAAGTAGTGGTTCATGCGGAAGCTTTTTTGACAGAGCGAAGAGAGGGAAGTGATGCAGGAATCATCCATAAGGTTCCGCTTTTGCGATCGTATCTGGAGCTGCAGAGGAGGATATCCTACTTTGAATTATTGGATCAGTTGTGCGGAGAACTGGCAAAGACATCGAGCAGGCATGACACTCACGCAATGGAACTTTACTATAGTATTTCTGTTATGCTTCTTCAGTTTATTAATGAGGGTCAACTGAATGAAAAACTGGCATTTAATGTTGGACTGTATAAATTGACTAAAGTGGATGAACATAATTCATGGGCGGAAGCCGCGCAGTATTTATTTGAAGTATCCGTGGCTATCTTTAACCTGATGGGGGATAATGAACACATTCTGTTAGACAGGGCTTTAAAACGTATACTGGATTATATATCGGAAGATCTTTCAGGGAATCTGACACTCACAAAACTCGCAGAAGTGGGAGGATTTAATGCCAGCTATCTTTCAAGACTGTTTAAGCAGAATATGAAGGTAAGTATCTCTGATTATGTGTATCAAAAACGTATGGAAGCAGCCGCGAAACTGCTTGCGGAGACGAATCAGAAAATACAGGATATAGGAGTCAAAGCAGGCTATCCGTCTGCCCAGTCTTTTACCAGGGCTTTTCGTAATCATGCGGGGATTTCGCCGGCGGAATACAGGGAACTGCATAGAAAGAAGTAATGGGATGTTAAGAAAGTAACCATATGTATATGGATGACAGGGTTTACCAAGTTTTATAATGAAGCTAATCAAAAAAGGAGGAAAACCCTATGAAAAGGAAAAAGGCAATATCGTTTTTATTGGCAATGGCATTAGTTGGAAGTATGGCAGCCTGCGGAAATAATGCAGATTCCGGAGACAGTTCCCTGACAGGAGGATCATCAAATTCCGAGGCGCAACAGCCCAGTGATGCACAGGGTACAGCAGACTCATCCCAGGCAGTACAGGGGGAAAAGGATTTATATGGTTACGATGAACCGGTGACTATTAAAATCGGTTTAAGCTATGCGGCAGATTTCTCTTATAAAGAGGGAGAAAGCGCTACGGAGAACAATTGGGCACACCTGTACAGGGATCATAACATCATTCCCGAGATTTTGTATGAAGTTGACAGTACTCAGGGAGCGACTAAAATGTCAACAGCCATCATGTCAGGCAATTACCCGGATATTATTGGGGCTTCTGCTGCGGATTTTGTTAATTATGCGCAGACGGATGTGGTTGCCGATATCACAGATGTATTTGAGGAGTACGCAAGTGATGAGTTAAGGGAATATCTTAATGTAGATGGCGGACTGGCGCTAAGCTATGTGACCATTGACGGCAGGATGTATGGCCTGCCCAAGATGGGAAGCAGTTATGATTCTGTTCCGGTCATGTTTGTCAGACAGGACTGGCTGGACAATCTGGGACTTTCGATTCCCACCACGATGGAGGAGTTGAAAGAAGTTGCGCATGCATTTACCTTTGATGACCCGGATAAAAACGGTGCCAATGACACATACGGACTGGCAATTGACGGAATGAATATCCTTTCCAATTCTGTGGGAGATACCAGTGCTATTTTTGCGGGCTTTGGAGCGTATCCCGGAACGGACGGAATGGCATTTGTTGAGTATGAAGAGGGAAAAGTTACTTGGGGCGGCACGAATGCGGAAGGCATGAAAGCAGGCCTGGAGCTGCTGCAGGATATGTATGCAGACGGTTCCCTGGCAAAAGACTTTATTACCATGGATGCCAATTCGATATTTGAAGAAGCAGGTGCAGGCAGATGCGGCATCTGGTTTGGCCCTATGTGGGGAGGAATGGTGGCAGGCAGCAATGCGGCACAGGGAGACTCTGATGCTCATATTGTATCGGCGCCCATACCTGACGGACTGGGACAGGGAGGAAGCAGGGCCTTGCTGACCCCTTCCATAGATATCGTATACTGTGTCAGCAGCAAGTGCGCGAATCCGGAGGTGCTGATAAAGCTGATGAACCTGAGTGTGCAGAAGCTTTGTTACCCTGAGAGTGAAGAAGAATTTTTTGACTATTATGGCACGGATACCACGACAGGTTGGAAATGTGCCATTACACAAACTCTGGTACCGTTAAAGAATTATGACAATTATAAGCTGGAATCTGCCGCCCTGAGCAGCGGTGATACCAGTCAGCTGAATGCTGAACAGTTGGGAGATTATAATAGCATGAAGAAATATTTGGATTCAAAGGGTACGGATGCATTCAATCCGGAGGATCCTGAGATATCTTCCGGTATTGCATTATACACAGTGTTTGGCGATCCGCAGGGTTCTTATGCGGCATTGGATGAGATGATCCGCAATGACAGGTTTGTCTATTCCGCATATAATTTCCTGCCCAGTGACAGCATGGCGGAAAGTGCCTCAACCTTGAAGAAACTCACGGTTGAGACA
>JAIEKC010000128.1:0-5000 GCA_029064505.1 Acetatifactor sp. | reverse complement strand
CCAGCGAGACGGTTCTGATCCTTTCGGCGGAGACGGAGGAGAACACCTCTGTAAATGGACATATCACCGTCGCGACGAGAGCGGAAATGCCGGCAGCGAGAAGGGAACAGTATGTTGACTGGACAGGTCGATTCACTCCGGAGGAGAAGAAAGAAAACGAAGCAGGCTATATCTGTCACTGCAAGGCGTCGGATCTGGGGGATACGACAGGTTTCTCTGTAACCGGTTCCGAGATGGTGGAATGTTACTGCAACGGGCAGTTTGTGGATGTCAGCTTCTGGGGAAAACATTATTTTGACCTGGCGGGCCGTTTACAGGAGGATGACAATGAAATCAGGATCGTCTGTACCGGAAATGCGGCAAATATTTATGAGAATGCCGGGATCGCTTTCGGGTTGGAATGCCGGGATTGATTTCGCGGGAAGAGTACCGGGACGGCTTGCATGAAAATAATAGAGAGGGAAAGAAGGGCACAGAGGCAGGAAATACCTGTTTCTGCGTTTCTTGAGGAAAGCCGGGAAGCCGCATAAACAGGCGAATTCCCGGCTTTTAGAGTGTTCCCGGGGAGGAGATCGGTGCGGTGGATCATGCTCTGACAACTGCAGGTCATACCCCAAAAAGTGCAAAGTATTCCAGTCGGGTTGCTATTGTGTGTTGTTCTGATATAGTTAATTTTGCCCCGAATTTCGACCCTCGACCCAATGGAAAAGAGGGGTGTAAATAGCGGATTTGTGGACAGCATATGAGTAATATGGAGGAGTAGCGGAAAATTTATGAAAAATACACAATTTGATGAGGCGCGGAAGATCTGGGAATTTTATGAGGAATTGAATGAAATCGTATATGTTGCGGATATGGACAGCCATGAGTTGGTCTATATGAACAGACTGGCAAGAGAGTTATATGGTATGCGGTCGTTGGAGGAAATAAAAGGGAAAAAATGTCATGAGGTTATTTCGGACAGTCTGAATCCCTGCGCAGTGTGTAATGATAAAAGACTGGAGCCGGGAAAATTTTTGGAGGAAGTATGCTACAGGCCGGTCATTGGGAAAAAGTTGATGCTGAAGAATACCATATTGGAAGCGGACGGAAGAAGATACCGCTTTGAGCTTGCTGTCAATATCGGAGAATGGAGCGGGGTGGTAAGGAAATATGAATTGAACGAAGCCATGATCAATGAGGGGCTGCGGATCGCATTGTCCGCATCTACGCCGGAGCAATCCATAGAAGTGCTGATGGAATACATCGGACAGTTTTTTAAGAGCGAGAGGGCTTATGTTTTCGAGGATCTGGGAAACGGGATCTGTCAAAATACATACGAATGGTGCGCGGACGGAGTCGCACCGCAGAAGGAGAAACTGCAGGAGGTGCCTGTTGAGGTAGTGTCCATGTGGTATCAGAGATTCCTGAACGATAAAAGCGTTATTATAGGCAGTGTGGAAAGCATCCGTGAAAAAGAACCTGGTATATATGAATATTTAAAACCGCAGAATATTTCATCACTGGTGGTGAGTCCTCTGATCAGTGAGAAGAAGATCATCGGCTTCTACGGCGTTGACAATCCGCCCGGGGAGCTTCTATATAATATTACGTATACGCTTCAGATTCTGGGGTATTTTCTGGTCAGCATCCTTCGGCGGCGGAATCTGGTCAGGCGGCTGGAGGAAATGTGCTTTTTGGATCAGCTGACGGGAATCGGCAACCGGCATGCCATGAATGATGCCGTTTCGAAGGTGGTAGTGGAAAAGAGCATCGGGATCCTGTACTGCGATGTAATGGGCTTAAAAAGAGAAAATGATTCCATGGGGCACGGAGCGGGAGACGCGCTTTTGATCCGGGCAAGCGAATGCCTGAGGAGAGCGTTTGGCGAGTATGCCCTGTTTCGTGTGGGTGGGGACGAATTTCTCGTTTTGTGTGAAGGGATCTCCCGGGAAGAGCTGCGGGAAAGAGTGGAAGCGGTGAAAGAGGATATGTGCAGGTCAAATGCAAGGATGGCGCTCGGATCTGTATGGCGCGAGGACGGGAAAGAAGACATGGATGAGCTGATCGCCGAAGCAGACCGGCTGATGTATGCGTATAAGATGGAATGGTATGCGAAAAGATCCGGTATTTTGCAGGAAAAGGAGAGATGATCATATGTTGGGTGGTCCGGTGTATATAGCATTTATTCGGTTTGCAATAAGCCTGGCGGGAGTGATTCTGTTGTTTTCCGAAATGAGCGAATCGCGGTTCAACAGGAGAAAAACCATTGTCTGTTACGGGGGATTCAGTGCGGTTTTGCTTTGCCTGGCCTGTATCTGGTATGTGGTGGACTGGGAAAGCTGTGTGCGGATCGTGGCATTTGCAATGTATATGTGTTTTATGATGTTTGCCCTCTTTATGAGCAGTGATTCGGTTTACCTGTCCGTCTATAAGCTGGCGCTGACCTTTTACCTGCTGGCCGTATTTCTGATCGGCGGGCTGGAGGTTTCCATTATTTTCTTTGACAGGAATGTGTGGGCGGATATTATAGTCCGCATTCTGCTTATTCTGCTTATGACACTGCTGATAGAAAAGAGGCTGAAGAACCCCATCAGGGATTTCAGCGAATATGTGGAGAAAGAGGTAGACAAGTTCAGCGTCGCCGTTATGATCATCAGCATTCTGTTCGGGATCGCGTATATACTGAATCCCAGTCTCAGTGTGGATACCGGGTATCGCTTTTTTCAGATCATTACCAATTTTGTTCTCACAGGAACGCTGCAGCTTCTTATGTTCCGGTTCTATCTGCATATCGGTAAAGAGAGGGAGTATGAGAGAGAAAACCAACTGATACAGATGAATCACAGGCTTTTGGAGCGGCAGATGGAAATCCTGGAAGAGTCCGTGGAATCAGGCAGGCGGCTCCGTCATGACATAAGACATCATAATGCGGTGATAGCGGAGTATATACGTCGGGATCAGAAGGAAGAGGTGCTGAGGTTCCTCAGGGAGTATGGCGAGGAAACGGATCAGGGCATGGAGGGGATGATCTGTGCCAATGCCGCCGTCAATAATATACTTTCGGCATACACCGGCAAGGCCAGAAAAGAGCAGATCAGGGTCAGGCTTGACGTTGAGATCGGAAAGGATCTGGCTATACCGAATATCGATCTGGTAGCAATTCTTGCAAATGCCTATGAAAATGCAATCTATGCCTGCATGGAAGTGAAGAAACAATCGGACGAGCGGGAATGTTTTATTCATATTATGATCAAAAAGAGAAAAAACAAGCTGATCATCTATTGCAGCAATACCTGCAGAATGGAAACAAAGCTGAAGGACGGGAAGCCGAAAACGGAATTTACGGGAGGTATCGGTGTCTCGAGCATTGTCAAGACGGCGGAAAAGTACGATGGGGAATGTGATTTTAAAAATGACAACGGCGTGTTTGTTTTCAGACTGGTCATGAACATACCGTCAGATCTATAGTCGAAATCGTCTCCCGGAATCTCTGGTGCCTGAGCCTGCGAAGAGATTTCCACCTGTGCGGTTGTGCACAGACTTATGACGGATACACAATGTGTATTTCGGACGCGGCATGTGTATGGATCCGAACCGCGCGCTGATGACGGGAAATCGGCCACAGAAACAGGTGCGGAATCAGCAAAAGAAGTCTTCGTAAAGCATCAGTAAAAGGGAGATGGAGATTCCGGGAGTCTATCAGACAAAAAGCAGGGAGGAAAACAATGTATCAGATAGCGCTCTGTGACGACGAGACGACAGAACTGGAAAAAACAGAAAATTGGCTGAGTGACTATGAGAAAAAGAACCCCGGTACGGAATTTATGACCCGGTGTTTTGAAAATGCAGACGAACTGCTTCGGCTGGTCAGGGAGAAAAGTTATATGCCCGATCTGGTATTTATGGATATTTATATGCCGGGGAAAAAGCAAAATCCATATCCTTTGGGGATGGAAGCGGCAAGGGAACTTCGCAGGATGAATTACAGAGGAAAGATCGTCTTCCTTACCACATCCAGGGAGTATGCATTGGAGGCTTTCGATGTGGAGGCATTGCAGTATCTGGTAAAACCGGTGTCGGAAGAAAAATTGTTTTCTGTGCTCAACAGTTTACTGAAAGATATAGAGGAGGAACGAAAGAGATATATTCTGCTACGGATTGAGGGGAAGCTTGTGAGAGTGGCGTTGAATGACATTGTGTACTGCGAGGCACAGGGGAAGACTCAGCGCCTGTATCTCGCGGACGGCATGCAGTGCATCCTGCGAATGACCATGACGGAGCTTTACGAACAGCTCTCGCAATGCCGGGAGTTTGTGAGGATCGGTGTTGCCTTTATCGTCAATCTCGGATATATCGGCAGTCTCAATGCCAAGGAGATCTGTATGGATAACGGAATGAAGATCTATCTGCCGAGAGGTACGTACAAAGGATTAAGGGAACAGTACTTTAACTATTATTGCGGGGAATGTGAATAGGCGGAAATATGTTACGGGAAGTAATGAGAGACTGCAGAAATGCAGTCTCTTTTCCGTTAAATATTATATCAGCTCCGTCAACACGAAGATCTCTCCGTGTCTGCATCATACAAAAAAATATTAACGGCTATTAATGATTAACGATAATTGACCGATATACATAGTGCCAGATGAAAAAGAAAGAGAGGCAGAGATATGGCAAAGGAAGAGATTACACCGAGTGAATGGCAGATCATGGAAGTTCTTTGGGCAAGTGATACACCGCTGACCTCATCCGAGGTTTATAACAGGATGAGGGGGAATGGGGATATGTCGATGAGGATGGTGCGGGTGTTGATGAACCGTCTGAACCGCAAAGATATCCTTGGATACACCGTGGATGAGCATGATTCAAGGGTTTACCACTACTATGTTCTGAGACAAAAAGAGGAATGCGTGAGGGAGAAAAGCAGGAAGTTTGTGGACAGCTATTTTTCCGGAAACGGGACAAATGCAATGGCGGCGCTGCTGCAGAACTTCGCCCTGACAGATGAACAGATAAGG
>JAIEKC010000127.1:0-1908 GCA_029064505.1 Acetatifactor sp. | reverse complement strand
GTGGAACGTTACTACAATCAGGATACCTGGAAGGATGATCTGGTTTTCGAGGAGGATGCTTTTGACCTGCTGCAGAATATCCTGGACGATTCCGGAGTGCTGAAAGAGAGAGTTCCCTATGCGGATCTGGTAACAAAGGAATTTGCGGAGGAGGCTGCGAAGTAAGCGGGAAGGTGGAAATCCTGCTGTTTCTATTCCTGTTTTAATTCGATTTCTTTGATTTTAACATAGGCTGCGCATGAAGAGAAGCGGATATAAAATATTGTAGAAATTTCTTGAGATTTATAGCAATATTTAACATATCTGATGCTTTATGCGACAGCCTTAAGCTTTGCCCGAAAGTGTGCCGTTACAGAGGGCTGCTTTTGTGTGGTCTTTGTATGGCGGATTGACGGATCCGATACCGGCATGGCGGGAAAAAGTCGTTCCGGTACAGACAGTCCCGTATTTGCCGCTGAAAGAGGAGAAAAATAACAAAATCGGTTGTGGGAACGATACAAATTTGGTAAAATAAAACAGATAAAGTGATTTCAGATCAAATAACCGGAGGATGAACGAATGGGATTATTGAAAGCGGCAAAAGATGCGATATCGACAATACTTGCGGATCAATGGCGGGAATATTTTTATTGTGATTCTCTCTCCAACGACGTTCTGATGATCAAGGGGCAGAAGAGGATCACAGAGGGGCGCAACAGCAATACCAAAGGCGTAGATAACATTATTACGAACGGTTCCGTTATCGCTGTCAACGAGGGACAGTGTATGATCATTGTGGATCAGGGCGGTATCGTGGATGTGTGTGCCGAGGCCGGTGAATTTGTTTATGATCAGTCCTCTGAACCTTCCATTTTTTATGGCAATCTGGGTGACGGCATAAAGAAGAGCTTTTCCGCTATGGGAAGGAGATTTACCTTCGGCGGCAATACGGCGAAGGATCAGAGAGTCTATTTTTTTAATACCAAGGAGATCATGAACAATCTGTTCGGTACGCCCAGTCCCATCCCGTTCCGTGTGCTGGACAGAAATACAGGTTTCGATTTTGATACGGCGGTAAAGGTGAATGGGCAGTATTCCTTTAAGATCGCGGATCCCATCCTGTTTTATTCGAATGTGTGTGCTAATGTCACGGACAGCTATAAGAAGACCGAGCTGCTGGCTACCTTGAAGAGCGAACTGCTGACCGCGCTGCAGCCTGCACTGGCGAAGGTTTCAGCCCAGGGAGTACGCCCCTATGAGCTTCCCGGTTTTTCCGCGGAAATCTGTAAATATCTGGCGGAGGAATTGACCCAGCAGTGGACGGAGCTCCGTGGTCTTGAAATGGTGAAGATGACCATCAACAGTGCGGATATGCCTGCAGAAGACAGACAGAGGTTCCAGAAGTGGCAGGAGACCGCTATGCTGCGCAGTGCGGATATGCAGGCAGCGAGACAGAGTGAGGCAATGGCTTCCATGATTGAGAAGACCAATCTGTCCGGTGGAAACGGCTCCGGTGGGGGAACTCCCATGGAAGGCGCCATGAATATGATGGCGATGGGTATGATGGGGAACATGATGGGCGGCAATGGCTTCGGCAATATGATGGGAGCCAATCGGCAGCAGGCGCCTATGCAGCAGACGACGGCACAGCAGAGCATGCCGCAGATGCAGACATCCAATGGAGGAGCTGCAGCATTGGGGTGGCTCTGTCAGTGTGGACATGGAGATAACAGAGGAAAATTCTGTACGGAATGTGGGGCGCCTAAGCCCTCAGAAGCCGGATGGACCTGTAGCTGCGGCACTGTGAATCAGGGAAAGTTCTGTACCGAATGCGGCAGCAAAAAGCCCACGGGAGCCCCTCTGTATAAATGTGACGAGTGCGGCTGGGAGCCGGAGGATCCGGCACATCCCCCGAAATTCTGTCCGGAG
>JAIEKC010000126.1:0-3521 GCA_029064505.1 Acetatifactor sp. | reverse complement strand
GTACTTTATGTTTGCCCGATCAATTTTCTGACTTTTCTTAATCTTTTGTTCGTTTAAATATTTTTTTATATTTTTCTTCAAAAAGTATTGACAATTCCAAATAGATGTCCTATAATTAACTTACAACAAAGAAAGGAAAACATAACTTCCAAAAAAATACAACTCCACATAATGAGTTGTAAGGCAAAAGTGCATGAGTACACTGAATGGTAACGCATCTCTGATATTTAGGACGTTACAGTACACAGCAGACAAAGGAAAGTGGAAAGGCACAGGGGTGGAAATGGAAGGAAATGCGAACCTGAAAACTGCATAAGGAGGTACAGTCCATTGGACAGCGAGCAGACATGAAGAAGCGTGTTGATTTAGAATAATCGATGCGCTTCTTCTCTGTCGGAAATTTGTAAGCCGTTATAATATACGTTTTCCCATCAACCATGAAAGCAGTAACGGCAAAATACAATATCACAAGTATACAGAGCTCAATAGATGATCTAATATCATAAGGGCAACTAACAGACATTTTATACGAAAGAAAGCGCCACCCGGCAATATGGATGACGCTTTCTTTGGAGAATTTTGCTCTCGATTTATACACCACCAGAGATTTGTCAGGCCTTCGCTCCCTTCATCTTCCTGGAATCCACCTTCAGAGTCGTGCTCTCCTTATAAGGCCGGAACAGCAGGTAGCAGATCCCTGCGATCAGGAGCACTGCCACGATCACGCCCAGCACATTTGCATTGCCGGTGAACAGGCTGCCGATCTGGAAGATGATCAGGGATACCACATAAGCAAAACCGCACTGATATCCGATGGCAAACCAGGTCCACTTTGCGCTGTTCATCTCTCTCTTGATGGCGCCGATCGCCGCGAAGCAGGGTGCACACAGCAGGTTGAAAGCAAGGAAAGAGTAAGCCGCAACTTTGGTCATGCTGACAAAATCCAGTACACCGAATACGCCCACAACCTCCTCCTTCGCCACCAGTCCCATGATGGTAGCCACTGCCGCCGTGGCATCCGCAAATCCAAGAGGTGCGAAGATCCACTTGATCCCGTTTCCGAACATACCCAGAACGCTGTCCGCCAGCTCCAGCTCCGTGCTGAATCCAAAGCCGCCCTCGATCATACCGAAGCAGGAACCAGCCCAGATCACAATGGAGGAAAGGAGGATGATGGTTCCCGCCTTCCTGATAAAGGACCAGCCGCGCTCCCACATGCTTCTCAGCACTGCGCCCACAGTGGGCATATGGTAGGCAGGCAGCTCCATGACAAAAGGAGCGGGATCGCCTGCGAACATTTTTGTTTTCTTTAAGATAATACCGGAGATGACGATGGCCGCCACACCCAGGAAGTACGCGCTCACTGCCACCAGTCCGGAACCGCCGAACAAGGCCGTGGCGATCAGTGCGATAATGGGCAGCTTCGCACCGCAGGGGATGAAGGTGGTAGTCATAATGGTCATCTTACGGTCTCTGTCATTCTCGATGGTACGGGATGCCATGATACCGGGAACACCGCATCCGGAACCGATCAGCATGGGAATAAAGGACTTTCCCGACAGGCCGAATTTACGGAAGATACGGTCCATGATAAAGGCCACCCTGGCCATATAGCCGCAAGCCTCCAGAAATGCCAGGAAGATAAACAGCACCAGCATCTGGGGTACAAAGCCCAGCACTGCGCCTACGCCGCCTATGATACCGTCAAGGATCAGGCTCTTAAGCCACTCGGAACATCCCACCGCATCCAAAGCGCTTTCCACCAGTACCGGAATGCCGGGGATCCATACGCCGTAATCGGCAGGATCGGGAGCATCCTCCAGAACCGGCTCTGCGATCTCAGAGATATCAAATCCGGCCTCTGCCAGGGAATCCCCATAGGAGCCGTATGCCTCGTCAAAGCCGCCGAAATCGTACTCTTCAAGGGCTCCCAGGACATCCTCCGCACCGATCACTTCCGCGTTCACCGCCGCGGTGACCGTTGCCGTCATTGCATCAAAGGTCTCCTCCGCGTACTCGCCGCAGGCTTCCTCGTAAGCAGATCCGCCGATACCGAAAAGATGCCATCCGTCACCGAACACGCCATCATTTGCCCAGTCGGTGAAAATGGTTCCCACCGTAGATACAGAAATATAATATACGATAAACATGACCGCCGCAAAAATGGGCAGCGCCGCCCAGCGGTTGGTCACAACACGGTCGATCTTATCGGAGACAGACATTGCCTTCTTCTTATTCTTAGTTACACACTGGCTGATGATGGAGGAAATGTATGTATACCTCTCATTGGTAATGATACTTTCCGTGTCATCGTCAAATGCGTTCTCCAGACTCTCTATTTCTGCAGCCACATCAGGAGCCGTACCCATCAGGTCTGCGATCTTATCATCTCTCTCGATCAGCTTGATGGCAAAAAATCTCTTCTGCTCTTCTGCCACAGCTTTACCCAATTTCGCTTCCACAGCTTGAATGGCGGATTCCACGCTTTCTGCGAACTGGTGTACCGGCACCGCCGCCTGCTTCTTCTTCGCCAGTGCCACAGCCCTGTCAGCCGCTTCCCGGATCCCCGTTCCCTTCAGCGCGGATATCTCTACCACCTGGCAGCCCAGCTTTGACGCCAGCTTGTCGGTGTGGATCTTATCTCCGTTCTTCTGTACCAGATCCATCATGTTCACCGCCATGACAACGGGAATTCCAAGCTCCATGATCTGTGTGGACAGATACAGGTTTCTCTCGATATTGGTACCATCCACAATATTGATGATGGCATCGGGCCTGTCGTTGATCAGATAGTTTCTGGCCACTACCTCTTCCAGAGTGTAGGGAGATAAAGAATAAATGCCGGGAAGATCCATAATGGTGACCTCTCTGTCCGACTTTAACTTACCCTCCTTCTTCTCCACCGTTACACCGGGCCAGTTGCCCACGAACTGGTTGGAGCCGGTCAACGCGTTAAATAATGTTGTCTTACCGCAGTTTGGATTACCTGCCAGTGCAATTTTAACAGACATTTCAATACTCCTCTTTCCTCATAATGTTTTACATTCATTTTCTTCAAATACGTTTGTCCGAGCTATCAAACATTAGTTGTGTCTAACTCGCATACAAAAAAATTTACCCTACTTCTATCATTTCGGCGTCCGCCTTGCGAAGCGACAGTTCATAGCCTCTCACAGTGACTTCCACCGGGTCTCCCAGGGGAGCTACCTTGCGCACATATACTTCCACACCTTTCGTAATGCCCATATCCATGATGCGCCTCTTGACAGGGCCTTCCCCATGCAGTCTTTTGACTGTGACTGTCTGCCCTATGGCAGTTTCCTTTAATGTTTTCATAATACTGTTCCTTCCTCCTCGATCAATTTATGATCTCCCGGAATCCCCGAGCCGTTTCTTATGACTCTTTCCGGAAATCGTCTTTACCGGTTCCCCATTTTTCCGTTATATCATTTGGCAGAAGCAGGTTGAAAATTTTCCTCTTAAAACCAAATTACCCAGCCGCAGCTACAACAAGTGTAGAA
>JAIEKC010000125.1:0-9883 GCA_029064505.1 Acetatifactor sp. | reverse complement strand
CCTCAAGGAGTTCCTTCTCCAACGCCTGATCCTCTTCCCTGGTCTTTCCTCTGGGCCTGGTTCCCGCCAGAGGAAATGTGTAAAGCTTTTCGTCTTCCAGCTTTACCAGTGTCTCCGGACTGGCTCCGGCAATCTCCCCGTCCGTTCCGGAAAAGTAGAACATATAAGGAGACGGATTGGTGGTGCGGAGCACTCTGTAGACATCCAGCAGACTGCCTTCCATTTCCGCCTCCAGGCGGTTGGAGAGAACCACCTGAAAAATATCTCCCTCTTTGATATAATGCTTTCCTTTCTGTACCATGCCGCAGTACTCTTCTTCGTTAAAAAGAGGCTTAAACTCAGACTTTAGTATCAAAGGTTCCCCTGATGCCATTTCACCTTTCCGTATCAGCTGCTCCATATCCTCCAGTTCCAACATCGCTTTGTTATAATTTGTCTCAATGTCATCCGTCTTGATATTAACAATGAGAATGATCTTCTGCCTGTAGTTGTCAAAGGCGATCACTTTATGGAACAGCATCAGATTCACGTCCTGAAAGCCTTCCTCGTCCCTGGCATCCAGCTTCAGAGTCGGCTCGCTGTATTTGATATAATCATAGGAAAAGTATCCCACCAGTCCGCCCGTAAAAGAGGGCAGATATTCCATCCTTGGACCGCGGTTTTCCTCAATGATATTTCGGATGCAGGTACGGATATCCTCTGTGACAGTCTGAGTCGTCAGCTGACTCCGGAGCTTCGTATTCCCGTTATAGCAGGTGATCTCCATCAGGGGATCATATCCCAGAAAAGAATATCTGCCCCACTTTTTATCCGCCTCGGCGCTTTCCAGAAGATACACATGGGCGCTGACCTTCTTTAAGATCCTCAGCACCTCGATGGGTGTGGATGTGTCGGATAAGATCTCCGTGCTGACGGGTATCACACCGTAATTTCCTTCCCTTGCAAGCTTTTTGCATTCTTCAAGAGTGGGCTGCATTTTCATAATCATCATTCTCCTTTCCCTGTTCTGCCTCCCGCGAGCAAGCTCGCATATGCTGCTTTCATGACTTACTCCAGCCTTCGCGCGGCCACCTGCCATGGGGCTGTTTTCATAGACGGCTCCGCGCTTCTCATTGCACGCACAAAAAAATCCCTGACAAAATTAGTATTTTGTCAAGGACGGGATAAGCATTCACGATAAAACGTCGACAACATTTTATCTGTGATCCTATTTCATTGTTCCCGCGGTGCCACCTTGTTTCACTTAAATAAGTGCTCTTACCGGGATACCATCATATCCCTGACATCTCACGCGTGTCTCACGTCGCAATATACTCGGAAGAATCTGCACTTCAATGCTTTCCGCTTCCTTTCCCTGCGCCCTCCGTGGTCCATTTAACAGCCTGCGTTCTGACCTTTCTCAGCATCCGGTCTCTCTGTAAGTGCACGATAATGCCTGTTCGCATTACATACTATTTTTATCTCCACATCTACGGTTTGGGTTCCGCTATTTATTTTTTATAATATTACTCCTACCTTAAAATTGTGTCAAGATTTTTTTCAGGCTTTTTATATGCTCTGCAAGACTTTTTATAACAGTTCAGATAGCCCCTCCCGCGAAGTCAATAATTACAGTGTGTTCTTTGGACACATTTCTATGCAATTTTGCGAGACTTTTTAGGGCTCGCTTTTTCAAATACCTGCTCTCCATAAGCTTTTTTCAAGCCATGTTCTGTTTTCCACGCCTGTTCCCCACGCATCAAGTGCCAGCTGATAATTGTAAGAAACCTTTTTATCAACCTCCTCCAATTCCTTTCTGATCTCCTGCTGTCCAATCTTTAATTCTGACACATCCGATTCCAATCTTTCAAGCCTGATTTCCATGCGATCAAACCTTTTATCCATTTCGTCAAGGCGGCCTTCCACTTTGTCCATGCGACTTTCCATTTTGTCCAGGCGGCTTTCCACTCCGTCCAGGCGGTGATCCACCCTGTCAAGGCGTTCATTAACAGGGTATAACTTTACATCCATCAAATCTGAAATTGCCTGCAAATCTTCTCTTGTCAATGCCATAAATATGCGCTCCTTTCGCAGATCACAGGAAAGAGACACTATATGTACATGCTGCTGCCTCATCCCCATTTATTCAGTTTTACACAAGGGGACAAGTGAGCGAACTGCCCAAAAGTAAAAACCAGACCAACGATATTCCTTTTCCCGATATGTTATGATTAAAATAGCATATCCGATTGTTTTTGTCAACACTTTTTTCTCTGTTTTTCGTTTTATATATTGACACATAGTACAGCAAATATTAAGTTCCTGATTCCGCGGTTGCTCTGAACACATTGATTTTTCAGATGTTGCAGAAAATTGAAACATCAAAGACTTAATTTTGCTGTAACAGAATGTTCGCCGCGGTATGCGGTGGAAAAGACCTGGCCGAGAGAGCGGGTAAACTCACTGGCGGAAAGCGCCAGGATCAGCAATTATCTGGACGGCACCACAGATGATTTACGCCATTCCATGAAGGACGCCGGCATTGACTGCTCGGTGCTGCTTCCCGTGGTCACAAAACCGGAACAGCAGAGCTCCATCAATGAAATTGCCATAGAACTGAACCGCCATTTCCGGAACACAGGCCTGATATCCTTCGGCGGCATACATCCCGACAACGAAGACTACCGTCAGATCCTGCAGAACCTTGCCCGCAACGGAATAAAAGGGAGCAAGCATCATTTCCTGTGCCTGCGAACAGAATCTGATCATACTGATCCACGCAGGATATGATATCAGCCACCCTGATCAGGAATATTCCACAGTCCCCCATATCGAATCCATGCCGGATACCCTGGATCCCCCAAAGCTTGTATTGGCGCATATGGCGGCTGGAACTGCTGCAGCTTTAGCTTAAAACTGTCTCTAAAATGAATGTTGTGGAATAGATGCATTTCATAACTCAGGAAAAGTATTCGAACAGAAAGCCGTCTTTGATATCGCCTTCGCAGTGTTCCGTACTGCGGGTGTGGTATCGGAGACGGCTCTGCAGATGCCGGGGAACTCCCAGGGATGCTGTGATCATTTACAGAAAATCAAACCCGGTTGCTGATTTTATCAATATAGTAATCTAAAAGTTCATAGATCCAGTCATGAAGTATTGAAAATCTGAATCCCAATGCATTCGCCTTTTCGGTATTTATGCTGTATTCCGGTGCTCCATTATAGGGAGCTGTCTCTCCCGTTCGGTCAATGGCTGCATTCGTCCCGGTTTTCTTTTCAACATATTCGATGATCTCCCTTATGGAAATCGTGCCTTCGGAACTTCCGTTGACGGCTCCTCTGATATCCCGGTCAACCAGAAATGCCATAAACTTTCCCGCTTCCACAGAATGTATAAATCCCATCCGGGCATCCAGGTTATCTATGCTCATGGGAATGGATCTCATGGTGTGTTCCACATAATACAGCAGTCTCTTTGTGTAATCATCCTTTCCCAGCACAAAAGGATATCTTACGGCAACCCAGTTTCTGTGGGAATATTCCTGCCATAAAGCGTATTCAGCCTGACGTTTTATCTCTTCATACGGAAATGCTTTTCTGTCACACCATACCAGTTCTCCGGCATCCCCATTAAAATCAGATTCCACTGTATTTCTGTGTATGGGATCGTAAACCGATGTGCTTGACATATGAATGTATCTATCGTGATCTACAGTTTCCATCACATACTTTATGTCATTTGAGCAATAAGCGATTTTGTCAATCACAACATCATAATGTGTGCCGCTCAAAGCATTTTTCATGCTTTCGCCGTTTGTTCTTTCTACGATCACCCGCTTCACTCTGTCTCCGTATTCATCAGAAACTTTGCCTCTTGTGGCGATAGTGACATCATGACCTTGTGCCAGAAGCTCATTTACCATATGTATGCCAAAGAACCTTGTGCCGCCTAATACCAAAATATTCATTTTATCATTCACCTTTCTCCTTCACGGATCAAACTGTCTATTCCCTCAAGTAGCAAGTCAAACGGGCATGTCCCATGCTCATTTGACAAATGCCGCGAGAGTCACAATATCAAGGTATCCAGGGTATACTTTCTGCTCTGCGGCGCTGCCGGATCGATACTCCGGCGGAGTATTTGATCACAATTCACAGGAATCCACCAGGAAATAAAAGCCGTCCTCATCCTGCCTTGCCATATCCCCAGTGTAGAGCCAGCCATCCCTGATCGTCTCCGCAGCAGCTCCTCATTGCGGTAATAACAGGTCATGATGCCAGGCCCTTTCACGCAGAGCTCTCCCACTTTCCCCGGAGTCACTTCCTGCCCGTTCCGTGATAAATCTGTTCCATCTCTGCCGCCCGGGTCAGACTTTGATGCTTATGTAAGATTGCCTTGGGAAATCCCGTGGTTCCCGAAGAAAAATATATGGCTCCGAAATCCTCCTCCGTGATTTCCACATCAGGGGAATGACTGGAACAGTCTGCTACCAGTTCATGATAGCTCTCCGCAAAGCCGGGGCAGTTATCTCCCACATAGATCAGCAGACGCCCCTTGCTGAGCCGCTCCGCATTCACCTCGATCCTGCCGATAAAATCGTGGCCGAAAACGATCATATCCACTTCCGTCAGCTCCGCACAATATAAGATTTCCTCCGCGTCATAACGGAAGTTAAAGGGCTCGGCAATGGCGCCGCTCTTCAAGACACCGAAATAGATCGGCAGCCACTCCAGACAGTTGTACATCAGTATGGCAACCTTGTCCCCTTTCCTGATCCCACGCCCATCAGCATGTTCGCAAAGCGGTTCGCCTTTTCGTCAAAGACACTCCAGGTGATCTCCCTGCGGTAAGGTTCGAACCGGTCCGGCTCGATCAGACCATATTCCTTCCAGGTAGTCCTGCGGGTGTCCTTTTCATCCGGGTTCAGCTCCACCAACGCGACTTCCTCCGGGTAAAGCCTCGCGTTTCTCTCCAGAAAATCTGTAACTGGCATCTTATCTTCCTCTCGTGTTATTCTCGATTGTCAGCTCTTATGAATTCAGCTTATCCATCTTCCCTTTCAGATCAGTTGAAATCTCATTCACCATATCGGCGGACGCTGCTATCTCTTCGGTGGATGCCGCCAGATTCGTGACCCGCAGATTGACGCTGTCAATGATATCGATGAGCTTTTTGGCATCTGTGAGAAGCCGGGTGATCGCCTCCTGGATCTGCGTCTTGTTGGAATCACTGTCGCTTGCCGCATCCTTGGAGAAATCCGCCAGTTTCTTGATATTCTCCGCAATGATGGCAAAGCCTCTTCCGGACTCTCCGGCTCTTGCCGCTTCTATGCTTGCATTAAGCGCCAGCAGATTCGTCTCTTCCGCCACATTTGTAATTTCATTATTGTTCTCCTCCAGCTTCACAAGCAGTCCCTGGATATTTTCCAGAGATGTCTGCAGCTGGTCACAGAAAGTGACCACATCCGCCATGGAAGCGGATATACCCGTACTCTCCTCCGCGTTGCTGCTATTTCCCTGGGACATTTCACCGATAGAGCGGTCCAGGCTTGCAAAGTCCTCGCTCACCTCGTCGATCAGTCTGGAGATCAGCTCGTTCTTTTCCATGATTTCAGCATTCTTGAGCTCCATTTCTTCCGCCAGCTCTTTCGAAAGCATATTTTCCTTCTCCACCCTGCCCTTTACGTACTGGACACAATTATCCTTATGATTACACCCATTATAAATAGCTTTGGCCATTCCCTTACAGGTATTATAACCACAGGCGGAACAATTGATCGCCCTCTGGGCTTCCGTCTGCTTGGCCATCTCCAGATAAATGGCATCCAGCTCGGCCTCACTGGGCTTTCTGATCTCCAGCCCTTTGGACTGATCCGTATAATGCCTTATGAAATCATTGATATCCAGATTCTTAAACTGCTTATTGAGCCTGTCAAGCCTCTGCTTCGGCGTCAGCTTCCTGCTGAATGCATGCCCCTTGCCGCCCCGCTTACTGGCCTCCCTGATCCTCTGCAGTTCATAGAGGATATCATCCGTAGCCGTCCTGGACTCCTCCACACCGGTGCCGTAAATACATCCCTGCGCACAATTCAGGGCATCCACCATAAAAGGAAGCTCCTTCCCCTTCAGCACTCTGTCCCTGTAATCCTCCAGGAACTCATAGACATGCCTTTCGCCCTCAACCTGCCGGATAAATACCTCCTCACCGCAGAACCAGTAGACATTCTCCTTCAGCCCGCCCGGCATGGGGTATATGGATCCCAGTCCGTACTCGATCTCATCCTTTACGGCAGGACCGGAAATATTGTGCTCCCGCACATATTCCATCAGATGATCAAAGGTAACATTATAGGATACATAACCGCCGCAGTCAGGGTCATCTATCTCATTCTTTTTCGCGATACAGGGACTGATAAATGCCAGCTTGTCCTGTATCTTCATATATTTTTTAGCATATATCGCACCGCACATCATAGGGGAATGGACCGGCATCAGACGCGGGAGCAGCTCAGGGAGATATCTTTCCACATATCTTACAACTGCAGGACATGGCTGGGAGATTCCGCCGGTAAAATTATGCTCCGTAATATACTTGATGTATCCCCAGGTAGTGATATCCGCACCGAAACTGACGCTGATGATCCGATTCACGCCAAGCTGCTTCAGTCCTCCCAGTACACTGCCGTATTCCTTAGGATAATTGGCCAGAAACGCCGGGGCTAAGAGCAGGGATATTCTCTCTCCCTTTTTCAGATCCTCAAAGAATCTCTCCGTATCATCACGAAAGCTTCTGGCCTTGTGCGCGCAGGCGTCAAAGCAGGCTCCACAGTTGATACACTTCTCACCATCCACGATAATCCTGTTCTCACCATTTTCCTCCACAGCATGATTCGCAGTGAGGACAGGGCATACTGAAATACATTTATTGCAGCCGACACAGTTGTCGTTGGTATAAATTAATGCATCCGTCTTCTGATTTTCCATATGTACCTCCGTAGTATATGATCCACAGACCCACATGCTGATTTATGTCACAGCACTGTAATACAGTTTATCATAAACACGGGAGAAAATCAAATGTACATGCAGGCATGACCACCTGACTCATTGCCTGCGGACTACAGTTCAGATAGTCCCTCCCGCGAAGTCTAAATTGTGTTCCTGTGCAATTTTGCCAGACCTGCAGAAATAAATGCAGGATCAGCAAAAGGAAATATTCGGTCGAAAAAAGATCCTCCCAAACAAAGCAATGCGCTTCATCCGGGAGGATCGTCTGTTTTCCTTTATTTTTTGTCTCTCCGAAGTACCAGGTGCTGGGGCAGACCATTGACCATAAACGGCTGATAATCTCCCTGGATCAGCGGCTCAATGTAATTGATAAATTCATCGGTTACATAGTTGCCTTCCTTATTAACCCACTCACGGGGAACCAACTTCTCATTGTTGGCAATGCGGTGTACATCATAAATTCCTGCCGCACTCATATAAGGATCGTCGGAAACTCTGTCGATGACCACCATTTTGCCGTTATCCCCTTCGTCCGCAGCCTTCACGGCAGCCCCGCCTACCATGAACGCCTCGTTGATATCCACCCGGGATGCCATGTGGGACGCGCTTCTCTGCATGGTGGAGAACTCGATGCTGCGGGTCTTGCATCCGATCTCAGCACTTAAGAAATTCGCCAGATAGGAAGCCGTACCCTGCAACTGCTTGTGTCCGAATGCATCCACATAATCCGCGTTGCCGGACAGTTCGCAGACATACCTGCCGTCTTCCAGTTTGATTCCCTCGGATACCGCGATCACGATGGATTCCTTCTTTGTCAGAAGCTCCTGTGTCTTCTTCAGGAACTTGTCTATATCAAAAGGGATCTCCGGCAGATAAATAAGGTCAGGACCGTCACACTCTTCTGTCTTTGCAAGGGCAGTCGCTCCTGTCAGCCATCCCGCATTACGTCCCATAACCTCAATGATAGTGATCATATCCTTATGATAGGCCAGTCCCAACGCATCACAGATTACTTCTTTAGTGGATGCGGCAATATATTTCGCAGCACTTCCAAAGCCCGGTGTATGGTCTGTCAGAGCCAGGTCATTGTCGATGGTCTTGGGCACGCCCAGGAATTTCTGGGGATGTCCCTTGATGATCGCATAATCGGACAGCTTCTTGATGGTATCCATGGAATCATTCCCGCCGATATAAATAAATGCTTCAATCTCCAGTTTATCGAGAATTTCAAAGATTCTCTCATAAATCTCCAGATTCTCATGGATCTCCGGAAGCTTATAACGGCAGGAACCCAGAAAGGCGGAAGGAGTTCTCTTCAGCAGCTCAATATCCATGTCCGAATGGATCTGGGTAGACAGATCTACATACTGCTCGTCCAGAAGTCCCTGTATTCCGTGCAGCATTCCGTATACCTTATGGAATCCTCTCTCGATTGCAGTCTTGTAAACCCCTGCCAGACTGGAGTTGATAACAGCGGTAGGACCTCCCGACTGTCCAACGATTATGTTACGCTTCTTTTCCAACTTTAAAATGCCTCCTTTAACTGATTTGCATAGATTTTCGCCATCCCTGCGGTATCTATACAGATTTTTCGCCCGCAAAGACATACTCCGCATTTTACTATACCAAATTTTGGGCGGCTTGAACAGTCTTTTTTGCATGAAAAACTTCGTTTTGGTTATCTGCTCCGCCATTCTTTTGACCACACTTCCTATGCCTGATGTTTGATAACCTCAATTACGCTTGTCATATGGTATTTTATCAGGAAAATCTGATTTGAATACATTGGAAACTCGTATTTGGCTTTATAGAGCAGGGGATAAAACCATCTCTCGGTCTCTTTGATATACTCCGCCATTTTCTCTTTGGAAAAGCCTGCTGCCATACTGGAAATATTGTTGCAGCGATCCAACAGCTTGACCATCACAGCAATGGCATTCCGGGAAATCCGTTCATAATATTGTTCCTCATCATCATCAGTTTTGGTCAACAGGGAAACGGCTGTTTTTGTCTCCTGGTTGACCTGAAGCTCATCACAGGACACCCCGCAGTCCTCGCATACGTCATGAAGCAGCGCCGTGGAAATCAGATTGTCATCGTCCAGTCCCAGGCAAGCGCATGACAGGAAATCAGCAATGGATGATAAATGTAAGGAACCTTGTCCTTTCCCTTGCGGATCTGTCCTTTGTGAAGCTCCCGCGCATAGGGCAGGACCCTGGAAGTCTGATACAGCTTTTTTACGTTGGCATAGGTTTTTATGTAGGTGTACATTCTCCCTTCATCAAACAGTCTGTCAGAGAGCGAATTCTGAAAATCAATAAATACATTCTCCTCCTTCACCCCGGTCAGCAGCCAGTCAGTAGTCACCTGATACAGAGAAGCGATCTCCGCCAGCTTGTCAATATCCGGCGAGGTTTCATCCCTCTCCCACAGGCTGACCGCCTGAAAGGAGACATTAAGCCGCTCCGCGACCTCCCGCTGTGTCATCCCCCGCTCTTTTCTTGCTGCTGCCAGACGTTCTGAAAGTTTCGTCACTGTTTTTTCCTCCCGTACATGATTACTGTCTAAATTATAACGCACAGGAGATAAAAAATACAGCATAAGTATCTTGAATGTTCCATGCATGGATTCAAGAACTGTTTTATTCCGTTTTATTTCCTCATGTTTCCTGCCTCCAAAGCCCCCGCAGCACTCCTCAAGTTTCCACAGATGCCGGCATCCGCTTTGACTCATTGCCCGAAGGAATAAACCGGTGCCATCTCAGCCGGTAACATTCAAGCGTCGGTTGACAACCTTTTGGCAATATTCCGCTGCGTTTTCCCCGGCAAGAACTTTCCGGCGCACATTTCTCCGATCCAAAACCGGAAAGGCTTCTTCCCATTGCTGACTCGTGATA